>JANXXV010000962.1 GCA_025350445.1 Bryobacteraceae bacterium
TTGCCAAGCACGGCATCGATTTTCTAGATGTTCCGGAGATGTTTACCAGCCTCATGCTGTAGCCATAAACACCCGTAAAGACTACGGTGAACCCAGGAAGATCGGCTTCGGATTCATTCGCGGGCGGCTCATGGTAGTCGCCTTTACCGAACGTGAACAGTTGCAGATGAAGCGCGAAGCGCTCGCAAAACTGAATCGTCAGGCCAACGAAGGCGGTCTGGGTTTTGTCACGGCCCAGCCGAACTGAAGGGGGTTTTGACACAGTTATGTCACAGTTGAGGCAAAGGACAAGCGAAGGCGATGGACAGGGGATCGATCAACTCGTTTCAAATCAACGAGAGGTTTGGTCGGGGCGGGGCGATTCGAACGCCCGACCCCCTGCGCCCAAGGCAGGTGCGCTACCAGGCTGCGCTACGCCCCGACATTCTACACCTTTGATTCTAAATCACTTTCCCCGGTAGTGCAATCGCCTTGGGTCCAAATCCAAGCAAAATGCACAGTTCGCCGCGCGACCATGGCAACCGCCGGCCTCGCAAATCAGCCACATGCAGCCCGAAGATCGCCATCCGGTCCTGACCGGCAACCACTAACATCATTACCAAACTCCGCGCCACCCAACTCCGTTGAACTAAAATACAAGTAACAGGAATCCCCTATGACCATTCAGCTCCGCCAGACGTCAGCCTCCGCCTCGGAAGCCGCCATTCGCCACCACGGGATCACAATCGACAGACCCGTCGAGAAAGGTGGCACTGACCTCGGCCCCATGGGCGGCGAACTATTCCTTGCGGCCATCGGCGGGTGCTTCATGAGCAACCTCCTGGCGGCGATCAATGCGCGGCAAGCGCAAGTCTCGAATATTCAAACGGAAGTAACCGGGACAATCGAAGGCTCCCCGGCCCGGTTCTCTCAAATTGAACTCAGCGTTTCCGCTGATTGTGCAGATCGCGGTCTCTTTGAAAAGCTGGTCGAGATAGCCGAGCGCGGCTGCATTATGGTGAATACGTTGCAAGGCAAGCTGGATCTAAAGGTGCGAATCGCCGAGCCCCTCATTCCATCCGCGAAATAGTAACATCCTCACGCCGCAGAACCTCCTCCGTCAGCGTAACCCCAAGCCCCGGCCCCGCGGGCAGAGCGAACTCCCCGTTCTTCGCCACTGCCGTCCCATGGACCAATCCACTATACTCATCCCGATAATGCCGCCGCACCGTCTCCAGAATATACAGGTTCGGCACATTCGCCGCCAGATGAAGCGAAGCCGCATGCAACACTGGCCCACCACAGTTATGGGGCGCAATCGGGCGGTACTGTGTCTCCGCCATCGCCGCGATCTTCTTGGCCTCTGAGATACCTCCGCACCACGAAATATCCGGCATCACGATGCGCGCCGCTCCACAATCCATCAGCTCGCGGAATCCCCAGCGCGTCATCAGCCGTTCACTCAAACACAGCGGAAGACTGGTCGCCGCCGCCAACTCCGCATACGCGGCCAAATTATCCTGCGGCAGCATCTCTTCCAGCCACATCGGCGAATACTCCTCTAATTCCTGCGCGATCCGGATAGCGCACGGCAGGTTCCAAAATCCGTGGAATTCCATCGCCACTTCCATATCCGCACCGAACTCGGACTTGATCTTCCGCAGCGGCTCCGCGCCTTCCCGCATCTGCTCTCGCGTTATAAACTGGCCGCGCGTTTGTCGCGCAATCGGATCGAACGGCCATATCTTCATCGCCCGAATGCCGCTATCCATCAGCTCCCGCGCCAACTTCACCGGCTCGGTCAGAAAATCGACATGATCGTAGCAGGTGTTGTAGGTGCGGATCGAATCCCGCGAAGCTCCGCCCAACAATTGATACACCGGAACCCCCGCCCGCTTGCCTGCCAGATCCCACAACGCCATGTCCACCGCGCTGATCGCCCGGATCTCGGCGCCCGCCCAGCCGCTATAGCTGATCGCCTCGAACATATCCGCCCACAGCCGGTCGATCCGCGACGAATCTCTGCCCAACAATACCGGAGCAAGCGCCCGCCGCACCACCGCGCCTTCCGCCTCCGGCCACGGATACGTTTCTCCCAAACCCACCAGCCCCTCGTCCGTGTGAATCCGAACCCAGAGCCACTGAATCGGACCCGCATGCACCTTAATACCGCGGGAAAGATAGATCGTCTCGATCGCCGTAATTTTCATCTGGTATCCATCGTCAAGTCGAATTCCACCGCCTCTACGCCGGTCCCCCGGACCGCTGCCCGCTCTTACCCATACCCCAACGTCATCTTCAATCGATCTTCTCGGCAATTGACTTCGCTTGCACGAACTGCAAAAGATAATCCGGCCCGCCAGCCTTCGAATCCGTCCCCGACATATTAAATCCGCCAAACGGATGAGCGCCCACCATCGCGCCCGTGCATTTCCGGTTGATATACAAATTCCCAACAAAAAACTGCTCCCGGGCTTTCTCGATCTTCGCCCGGCTGCTGGTATAGACGGCGCCGGTAAGTCCATACTCGGTATCGTTGGCCAGCTCCAAAGCGTGATCGAAATCGCGCGCTTTCGAAACCGCCAGCACTGGTCCAAATATCTCTTCCTGAAACAGCCGGTCCGTCGCTTCAATATCGGCAATCACTGTCGGCCGGATGAAATACCCTTCGCCCTCCAATGCCTCGCCGCCCGCAACCAGACGCCCTTCCAACTTGCCGGTCTCAATGTATTCAAGAATCGATTTCATGGCCCCGGCATTGATCACCGGACCCATATAATACGATGGGTCGTCAGTCGGCCCAACAGATAAGGCATTCGCTTTTTTCGCCAGCAATTCCAGAAACTCGTCGTAGATCTTCGCATCCACAATAGCCCGCGAACAGGCCGAACACTTCTGTCCCTGATATCCAAAAGCCGATTGCAGCACTCCGCTAACCGCCCGCTCGACGTCTGTATCGCTATCAACGATAATCGCGTCCTTACCGCCCATCTCCGCCACCACCCGCCGGATCCAGATTTGACCCTTCCGCGGTTTCGCCGCCAGTTCGTTGATGCGCAATCCCACATCGCGCGACCCGGTAAAGGAAATGAACCGCGTTTTCGGATGCTGCACCAGCACATCGCCCACCAGCGCGCCGCTTCCCGTCAATAGCGAAAAACTTCGTGCCGGAAAACCCGCTTCGAGCAAAACCTCCGCGAACTTCTGCGCAATCGTGGGCGTATCGCTCGACGGTTTAATGATCACCGTGTTCCCCGCCACCAGCGCTGCGGTAGCCATTCCCGCCAGTATCGCCAGTGCGAAATTCCATGGCGGAATCACAATCCCCACTCCCAGCGGAATATAGATCATCTGACCTTTTTCCCCGGGCAGTTGCACCGGAGCTTCCGGCGCGCTTAATCGCAACATCTGTCTTGCATAGTAGTCGCAGAAATCAATTGCCTCCGCCACTTCCGCTTCCGCTTCCGGCCACGTCTTGCCGGACTCCACCGCCAGCCACGCGTTGAACTCCATCTTGCGCCACCGCAAAATCTCCGCCGCACGGAATAACATTCCCACCCGCGCCGCCGCCGGCGTCCGGCTCCACTCCGGAAAAAAAGCGAACGCCGATTCAACGGCCTTCACCGCCAAATCCGCCGTCGCCTTGTGATGAATGCCAACTACTTCGCCCGGCCGCGACGGATTCAACGATCGGAGCCGGTCGCCAGTCTCAATCCGCTCCCCCGCAATCAGCAGCGGATACTCCGCACCAAATTTCGCCCGGACTTGCGCAAGCGCGGCTTCCATTGCTGCCCGGTTCTCCGGCAGCGAAAAATCCGCATACGCCTCATTCTTGAAAGCGGGCAGGGAAGCGAGATCGAAACTGGCTACGGACATCGCTTATCCTCCGGCGATCTTGCGGCCCTGATCGAACAGATCCGCCGCATCGTCCACCAGCCGCCGTCCCTTGTCGTAAAGCTCGCGCCCTTTCTCCATGAAATCGCGCCCGGTTTCGGCCAACGCTTCCCGGCCCCCACCTGTCTGCTCCTTCAATTTCTTCCGAGTCTCCTCGCCGGAAGCGGGCGCATAAAGCAGCGCAATAGCCGCTCCGATTGAAACACCAGCTAAAAACCAAACTGCCTTGGCACCATCGTCACGCATTCAGTTACCTCCTCTTTTATTATGACCCGGTATCGTGACGCCGGCCATCCCAAGGTTCAGCGCGATCCGGCAAGCCATGCTTCCAGCGCAGCGGCTTGGAGGCAACATACGTTATTCGCCATGCGTTTCACCGGCGCACAATACACTGTCATTTTCCTCGCGCCCTGCGTCTGGCGAATCACGTGCTGTAGAGCACTGTGAGGCTAGATAGATAAGGAGGTTCGCAATGCTTCAACTTCCATTCAGTGATCGCTTTGAGGCAGGTCGCCTCCTGGGCTCCAGGCTTCTCGCCAGAAGATGGCCGCAAGAAACGATTGTGCTTGCCTTGCCGCGCGGCGGTGTACCTGTTGGATCGGCGGTAGCGGGCATGTTGGGAGCGCCGCTCGATGTTGTCGTCGTGCGCAAGGTGGGTGTTCCCGGGCAGCCCGAGGTTGCGATGGGTGCCATTGCGGGCGCGGGGATTCGTCTACTCGACGAAGATCTTATCTGGGATCTCGGCATCACGCACGCTGCAGTCGATTCCGTCGTTGCCAAGGAAGCGGTCGAGTTGGAACGCCGGGAACGCCTCTATCGAAGAGGGCGTCCGATGCCCGATCTGCATCATCGGACCGTAATTCTGGTGGACGACGGACTGGCGACGGGATCGACCATGTGCGCTGCATTCCACTACGTGAACAAGTTCCATCCGGCAGCTGTAATCGTCGCCGTACCGATAGGTTCTGTCGAGGCTTGCCAAAAACTCCGGTCGCTCGGCGCCGATTGTGTATGTCTTGCCACGCCGCAGCCGCTTCATTCAGTGGGTTCGTGGTACTGCGATTTCAGTCAGACAACCGATTCCGACGTGCAGCGGCTGCTGGACCAACATCACCGGCAGCCGCAGCTCGAGAGAAAGTGCTGATAGAGGGGAGCGTAAGAGAAAAAAGGAGGTACCTATGTCACCATCGTTGAAGTACATCATATTAGCGTTGCTTCTCTTGCTGTTAGTCTCGATTCCACTTGCCAAACAGCTTGAGAACGGTGTTATCGAAGGTTTCATCACAGATGCTTCCGGGTCAGTCGCGGGAGCTTCCGTGGAGGCGCGAAACGTCATCAGTGGGGCGTTACTGCGCACGGTTTCGGATAGCAAGGGCTACTACCAAATAGAGAATGTCCGCGCCGGCTGGTATTCCCTCTGGGTGCAAGAGGACAGGCACAACGCTTCCAAGGTACTGAGTGTTCTCGTAGAACACGGCCAAACCGCGCGCGGCGATGTCTATCTGAATCGAATTGGCGAAACCCTTCCGACGTCCATGCAGCGCTAGGAGCCCTTCGGAGATAGAAAATGCCCATTGCATCTGCGAATCGTCTGTAAGTTCTGCAAGGTGGGGCAGACACCTTGTCTGCGCGCGACGCCCTCGTCGCGCTCTTGCGCCCGTCGTCAAATCTTACGGGGGACAGGACACTAGCATCCCTTCCCGCCCAGTTATTGCCAATGTGCAACCGGGCCCAAGGGTGGGGCGGGTGCCCTTGCCGGCCATAGGCGTTAAGGTAAGCCAAACTGCGGACATCGTAGCACTACTCCCTCACGGTCGCGGCTCGGTTAACCCATTGATCCTACGGAGCCGCGCGCGTAAGCAAGCGGTGGATGATAGCCCAATCAGGGAACATTTTCAATAACAAACGTTCTTATTTTAGCGCTTATGCCCCCGCCGGCTCGCGCCCCCCTGGTCGCGCTCTTCAGTTGGCCGGCAACTCTTAACTTCTGCGCCAAAGTAGCCGGTTCACTGCGCCAAATGACACAAGTGCCTTTCCCGCCATCCTGAATTGTAGTGGAAGCACGACGCGAAACAGGTTGGTGCTTCTCGTGCAAGCATGCGAAAGAACGGAGGCGGCAATGAGCTTTTATTCGTTATTCGCGAAGCAAGTCGATATTCGGTTGACCGTCGGTTTGAACGGGTTTATCTGTACCACTCGCTATGGTGCTTTGCACTGGAAATCACTGTTGTATGAGGTCGGAAGGCGTCCGAAGATCAGCCCCGCCGATCAGCCTGGGCTCCAGGCGGGCGTCTCTCTGGAGCCGCCGCGAGATCCCTAGGAGTATCAGAACACGCGGGGCGCGTGATCGTGTGAGCCAGAAACTGGAATCAGTCTTGGGCGCGATCGCCTGACTATGAGATCCTTCAAACCAGGCTAGGCAGGCAAGCTATG
>JANXXV010000992.1 GCA_025350445.1 Bryobacteraceae bacterium
AAACCGGGTCCGAGGTATTCGCTGATGAAGAGCTTCTCTTCGTCGCTGGAATCAATGTCACGGCCGATGTAGATGTAGCCGGGGACATGCGGATTCCGGCGGCCTAACGTGCGGCTGATCACCGCGCCGGTGCCGGGCACTTTCACGCCGGCAGGGAAGAGATAGCCGGTGTTGGCGTAGTATTGCGCCTTCAAGTGGATGGCTCCGAACTTGGTCTGGCTGACCAGAGAGCGGATTAGCGTTCCCTTATCGAGCACCGAGGCGATGTTTTCCAGTCCCTTTCCCAGGAACACGCCGTCGACTTTAGTGGGAATGCTTGGACAGGTGCCAAGAAGCTGGCTACCCTTCATTCCGGGGGTATAGGGCGTGTGCTTTTTCGGATCCCAGGTGTCGGTCTGCGCCACGCCGCCGGGGAGCCAGATGAAGATGACCGAGTCGGCTTTCGCCGCGGACTGTTGCCCTGACGCCGTTCCCGTTGCCAGGCCACCTGCAAGACCACCGATTAGAAAGTCGCGTCGATTCATGTGATTTCTCCTAGCGGATGTATTGGAATTCCGGGCTGGCGGTGAGCGCCCACAGGATGTCGCCCAGCAATTCTGAAGTTGGGTTCGTTGGTACAATTCGGATCCCTGCTTTTCGCCACTGGACTTTGCCGCCGTTCTGGTCGAAGGCCCAGCCGGTGATTTTCCCGCTGGCGGCGCGGGCCGTCAGCTTGCTCAACGGGATTTCGAAACGAACCCATTTTCCGGTTTCCGGTAACGGATTCCAGATGTGGCGGTAGATGAAGGAATCCTGGCCGACTACCTGCCATTGCATTGTGATCTGTTTGGGCGGGTCTTGCGGGTCGATCAAGGCCTCGGCGAAGAGTACGTCGCTCGGACCGTAAGCTAGCGGTGTGTTCCTGTCCTGGTAGAGCCGGCGCGTTACGCCCGGAGTATTCGCGAGCGGCGTTGACTCCGGTAAGCTATTGTTAATCCAAATCTTATCGGTTGGTGGGTTCGTTGGTACAAAATCTGTTTTCAGGTAGATTGCCGCCTGGGTTTGT
Source organism: Bryobacteraceae bacterium (assembly GCA_025350445.1). The sequence continues at coordinate 1,046 of JANXXV010000992.1, forward strand.
TCTGCTTCCGAGGGCTGGCGGCTTAGCGCGGCCCAGTAGAGGCGCTCCGGTTCTGCCTTGTCCAGAATGCCGCCGGAGTAGACAAGATCGTGGAACTCGTTGCCATTCAGAAGTTCCAGCGACTGAACTACTGCCACCTCCTCCGAGCGAGCGGTGCTGATTTCGTTGCGCGAAGCGGGACGCCCTAGCGCGCGGGTGAGTGCGGTGGTGGTTTTGTCCAGATAAACCCGTTTTCCGGGTTCCAGTTGCTGACTTCCCGCCAGGATGATGCTATCGAGAAGCTGTTCGGCGGTGAGTTTCCGCAGCGAGGGCGACCGGTAGAACCGCGGCTGGTTGGGTTTCGCAACGTCGAAGAGGTCCTCTTCGGCCGGGTCGTAACGGCTCTGGTAGGTGCGGCTGTTCAGGATCAGGCGGATGGTGTGTTTCAGGTCGTAGCCGCTACGTGTGAAGCCGGCGGCCAGCCAGTTGAGAAGTTCCGGGTTGGTTGCCGGACGGTCGTTGCGGAAATCGTCAATTGGCTCGAACAGGCCGAGCCCCAGGTAGCGGCGCCAGAGCCGGTTCACGATTGCCTTGGCGAATCGCGGATTTTCGGGATCGGTGATCAGCGCGGCAGCGAGGCTTAGCCGCTCCCCGGCGGCCGCTGGAGTGGCTTGCGGCAGCCCTGAAAGCTCGAAGGGAAATTTCGCCGGGATGAACTGGTTGCTCTTCCGTTCGCAGCGAATCAGTTCCAGGTCGTTGGGAGAAAAGAGTCCGGCGAAGGCCATGAAGCGGGTTTGCGGCCATTCGCCGTTGAGGAAATGGTTGTGGCAACTGGCGCATTTCATGCTGGTGGCCATGAAGACCTGAGCTACGTTGGCCGCGCTTTGAATCGTTTCGGTATGGTTGTTGCTCAAGATGTAGCCGACTTGCAGAGTCTTGCCGTTCGCCTCGCCGTCTTTGAATTTCGGGTGGCCGGGCATGGTGGGGTCGATGAGTTCGGCCGCTATTACGTCAAACGGTTTATTGGCGGAGAAGCTGCGGAAGAGCCAGTCGCGATGGTTGCCGTGATTGGGAATGCCACCGGTGATGGGAGCGGTGGAACTGCCGAGGGCCTCCTCCCAGAACGGAGTCCAGTGGGCGGCGTAGTCGTCGTTCCGGCTGAGAAGTTCGTCGATCAGGGCGGCGCGTTTATCGGCTCTTGGGTTATACAGGAAGCGCCGGGCTTCGATGATAGTTGGGATCACCCCGATGACGTCCAGGTAGACGCGGCGCAGGAATGCCACGTCGCCGCAGAGGGGCGGCGGTGTCTTGTTGGTCCATTTGGCGGCGATCAATTCATCAATAGAGGCGGGCGCGGGTGCCGGCGGCATGCGGCTGTTGCGGCGGGCTAGCATGAGTTGTTCGCGGTCTACGAAATCGGATGGCGCACCGCCGGCTATCCATTCGCGCAGGAGACGGATTTGTTCGGGGGGCAGTGGCGCCATCCCTCTGGGCATGCGCGGTTCGCGTTTGCCTTCGATGTGCTGGATGATGGCGCTTTCGTCAGGTTTGCCGGGGATTAGCCCGGGGCCGTCCTTGAGACCGCCCTTCCGGAGAAGCTGGGGGGTGCTGACGTCGAAGCCGCTGGCGCGGTCCGCCGCGCTGTGGCACTTGGCGCAATTTTGATCAAGGACCGGTTTAATCTGACTGGTATAGCTGATCTGCGCGAACGCCGGCGCCGCGATGGCGCACAGCGCGGACAGGGTGGCGCATCGTAGGATGAGCTTCATTGGATCCGGCAACCTCACAGTACACATCGTATCTCTCCTTTCGGCTGTCAGGATACAAAACGCTTGAATGGCACGCGGGGAAATCGGTTCGCGGGAAACGGTGAAGTAGTCTGTTTTGTTCGGCGGGGAGAGATTGTGAATTTTGAAAATAGTTGTGAACCAAGATAACGGTTTGAACGGGTGTAACTATAGAGGGTAAAAATGAGGGCGAGATAAGATCGTAGAGACGTCGCGAGATTTTTGTACGGGACTGCAAGCCGGCAAAGGCTTACGGTTTGTGGGGGATTGTTTGGACCTCGAGTGCCATGGCTAGGAAATAGCTCTACAGGCGAAGCTTATGAGCGCTTATCTGGGTGGATCGCCCCCCGCTAACAGTGTTTCTAGCAAGTTAGCCGCAGATCCACGCGGATTAGCGCCGAGAGGATGTGCGGGAACTGGGTATGTGCTTGAGTCAGGTGGGTACGGTTTCGTAGCATTTCGTGTGGCTGGCGCATTGAACCGTCGTCCCGCGCGGTCCAGGGGGCCGCCCCACCGGAGCTGCTGCCATAGCAATTACCTGAGTGAAGCACATAGACAGCATGCGGGATTCCCGGCGGTTCCGCCAGCCGTCATCCTGCGTTCACGCAAACTGTCCCGATGTACGGTAGATGGTTTGGAATGTTTCGTAAGCCGGCGGATGCGCACCGGCCCCTTAGGGAACGCATCTGCGGGGGTGTACGGACGGGCTAAAGGCCATCCCCGCAATTATGTTCACCGCAAACCCGCACCGGATCGCGATACAATACGGGGCAATGGACGAACGATCCTACTACAACGAGACCAGCACGACGAAGCCCATCATGCTGAATTGCCCTTCCTGCCGGACAGCGGAATCGTATGATCTGCGCTGGCTGGTTCGCACCAAGAAGGACCGGCTGCCGTCTGGCGGCGATGAGCGCGACCGGGCGAAGTTTCTGAAATGGCAGAGCTACATGGTGCTGGTGGACGACAAGGTGATGTGCAAAAACATGCGTTGCCGGAAGAGATTTGACATCTCTGGCGTGAAGACAACGGCATACATTTAATCCATGCGCGCCTGGGTGAGTCGGCGCCCGGCAGTTTGACTGTGAATTCAGGTCGATTCAGACGGATGTTTGATGAACCGTAAGGGTGAGAAGCGCAGATTGGACGCTGCTTAAGGGCTACTCTTACGGGGATACCTTGCTGGAGGCATAGCGATAAAATAGTGATGCCGGCGGGGGACAGGAAAGAAGCGGGACGCGCTTGCCGCTGCGCGTCCCGGAAGATTTTCACTTGCCTAGTGGATGTGCGGGCCTTGACCCGGAAGGGTAAATCCGAAGCTTACCGCGAAAACGTCTTTCAAGCCGACGTTCCGACCGTGCAGAATCTTACTATAGTTGAAGCCCAGGCTGGTGCCGCCTTTGATGCGAACGTTGGCGTTGAAATCCATGGCGCCAAAGATCTTTTTGGTGGCGGGAAACTGACTGGCCTGGAAATAGGGCGAGAATTTCGGAGCGCCACCGACGATATCCACTCCATTAATCGACCTCGAGGTCTGGTAGCTGGTGCTGTAGCTAAACATCTTGAACGAGTGGCCAATACCGGCATTGCCGAAGAAGTCCTGCGGTACCGGTGAAGTTCGCATGCGGTAGCCCATTTCGGTAAAGGTGTAAATGCCCTTCGGCAGGTACGCGCCGAGAATGGCGGAACCGAGACCGCCGGAAGCCTTGTCGCCAGGTGAAAAATTCGCGGAAGTGGAGATCGGGTAACTACCTTTGACGATCCCGGCGCCCCGCAGAGTCAGCACCCAGCGTTCGCCCCGCGCGGCTTGCCAGCGGACCCCTATGGACGTGTCGGTGAGGCCCTTCAGCCCACTGCCGCGGAAGTCAGTGGCCGTGTAACCGGTATCGACGTCGAGAGCGAGCCTGTTGCTGATGCCGTACTCGAAGAACGTGAAGCCGGTGAATTGCTTGTAAGGCGCAGGGAGCCGGTTGTCAAACTTGCCTTGCTTATAGTCTTGGAAACTATCGTAGACATATAGCGTGGTGATGGACAGTTTTCCGGGTTCAGGGAGCCAGGGCGACGCGGCCCACAGAGCTGTGGCCTGCAGGCCTAGACAGCCGGCCAGAAGTGTTCTAGTAATATTTATTTTCATCACAGTCGAAATCGCTTAGCCAAGTAGTGCACTAGCGCCTCCATCTGTTTCTCATCCATGGTTCCGTTCACCCTATCGGGGTCCTTTAGACAAACGTTGATCCGGCTCTCCAGGTTGTATTTCACCTTGGCAAGCTTGCTCTTATTCAATGATTCTTTCCCGGTATGGCATCCGGCGCAGGATGTTTTCTGCCCAGCGATTGCTCCGCCCCAAAACACGTTCTTTCCGTCGTTATACATATCGTCACGCTGTGGCGTTGCACGAGGCGGAGAGTAGGGACCGGATGCATATAATACAACCGAGGCCGTGAGCAGCACTGCAGCTGCAAGTATTCGTGGAAGCATATACACTTTCTTCTCGGGTTTCAGAATTACAAAAGCGCGAATTTTAGGCAATAGGGCAAATCACGCAATCTCTGAGGGTACCTATAGTACCCACCCCCCGTTGAGGGTGGAAATGGTCCAGGGCGGGTCCGGTGCGTGATAAAGGCAGGCCCTAGGTGGAACTGAAGCAGTTACTTACTTCGGGCTAAGGGTTCGGCATGGAATTGGTTCGGGAAATTCACAGCTGCGGGTGAACTTCCGGGTACGCCGGGGCTCGCTCTCTGTTATGCTCAACGTCCTTACCGGGAGGATTTACCATTGATTCGTAGTGGCGAAGAAAGACGAGGCCGCAAGCTGGCTTTCGGAGGCGGGCTTGCTCTGCTGCTGTTGGCATCGGCCTGCACGCAGCAGGCGCCGGCGGATACGCGGGCGGCCGATGAAGCCGCTATCAGAGATCTGGACGCCAAGTGGTCAAAGACGGCTGCGGCCAACGACTTGGATGGCGCCGTCTCCTATTACAGCGACGACGCGTATCTGCTGCCTCCGAACGCACCGATTGCAAGCGGCAAGCAGGCGATTCGCGCGGTGTGGGCCTCGATGCTGGGTCCGAGTGTTGCAGTGTCGTGGCAGGTGAGCAAGATCGAGGTTGCCCGTTCCAGCGATCTGGCGTATGTGATGGGCACTTACATTTTGACCGTGAAAGATTCCCAGGGCAAGCCGTCGACAGAAACAGGTAAGCTGGTGGAAGTATGGAAAAAGCAGGCGGATGGAAACTGGAAGACGGTAGCAGACATCTTTAACTCAGACCTGCCGGCGCCGGCGCCCGCGGAAGTAAAGAAGTAGGGCGCCAATGGGAGGCCGCGCCGCGGGAAAAACCGCGATCATCCTTTTTCCGGCGTTCGACTACGCCGCTTTGGCGGCAGACAAAGACGGGCAACCGGTGCTTGCATTAGACCAGGAATGGGTTGATGCCGAAGTAAAACAGGACGGGACGCCCAACGCACGCATCCTTGGAGAAACAGGCTGAGCTGGCCGCAATCCACGCCCAGCCACGCACCTTTTACGATCAGTCGACGGCAATGTACTACCAGCCCTCACCGGGGCTTTCCCCGGATCTCTATAACGCGATTCAGGCGGCAATTTTTGAGGATCATCTGAGCGGAAACGCGCTGCTGGCGGCGCGGGCATGAGCACTGCCCGCAGTGGTCCATTTCGATTCCGTTGTGGCTTGTTTTGATGCGAAGTACGCCGACTGGGCGATCCGCCCATCGCAGCTCGATCCAACGATAACGACATTAATTGCGAACCCGAATCACCCAAGCTGTCCTTCCGCGCACGACCCTTTCCACTGGCATGGCCGATGTGATAGCCTGCGAATTCGCTGCGCGGGCGGTTACATTTCATGCGATAAGCATTGAGTGGGCAGGTCGCGTACAGTTGCGGGAATTCACTATCAGAGCGATCTTGATGCGGGTTGCACTTTGTGACACCGCGTTTCACAATTAGCGATCGACCGGGCCAACAGCGATGGCTCGCAGTAGAACAGATGTTCGCTGCCGATGATTTACCACGAAAAGGGAGCGGGGTCATGAGAAGCATGACCAAGGGAAACGTCTTTACGTTTGCCGCCGCGTTGCCCGGAATCGCGGCTATCGCAACAATTGGCGCCACCAGAGCTGACGATGAGCCGGACGTCAACGACGGGAAGGGCCTGCGGATCATAGCAGGCCGGATGGTTGCGGCCGGTATTCCCGGCGTATCCGCGATTGCCGCGGTTGGGACCTTCTTAGGGGGCGTTCCCATCCACGACAAACCAACGCTTGCGGCTTACACGCAAACCGGGCGGGTACTCGATCCGGCAAGAATTCTGGTTGGAAGTACTTCCAACTTCGGAGAGGCGCTGGGGAATCCCGGTCAACTGCCGGGGTCGTTTCTGTCGATTGATCCGCGCGGCAGAAGCGTATTGGTGATCCCTCCATTGTTCGCGGCGGCGGGTGGACAAGCATCGGCGCTTGGCGGACTCGTGCAGATGTACAGTGCGCAGAATGCGGCATTCCTTAACTCGATTCAGAATCCGCTGGCTGCCAGCGCCGGTTTTACCGGAGTGAGCAACCCGTTGGGCATGTCGATTAATAACGCGTTCGGGCGCCTGTGGCCTGCCAACGCGCCGTACGGGCTGGGGGGAATTGGATCTTCGACGATTCTCGACCCGCAAGGGGAACCACTGGCCGGGGCTCCGAACGCAAAGATTGGCGGTGTATATGCGGGCAATTTGACGCCGCGTCTGCCCACGCAGATCATCCCTGGCGCAGGGAACACGGCAGGGGTGGGGACGGCGTTGCTGGGCCGGTCGCCGGATGGTTCTTTAGAAGCCGTGTTCGCGGTAGTATGCGCGGATGGGAGCATCGTGCAGGAGCAGACGCTCAAGGGGCTGGACGGACTGGCGCCGGCAGGCACCATCGGCCCGTTGGTGGGACGCCAACGGGAAGAAGGCGACGATGACGAACCCGGAGCAACTCCCAGGCTGGGCGTGGTGCTGAACTACTCGCCGGCGCGCATCTTATACGTGAGTGAGCCGTACCAGAATTCGATCGCGGTGATTGGTCTGAGCGACGACGGGACGGTGTTTCACGTCGCGGGCATGCACCGGATTCGCTCAACGGCCCTAAATCAGCCTATCGATCTTGCGCCGGTCACCATGGAAAGAAGCGATACAAACCGGGCCTCGAATACAACGCTCGATGTTCAGGCCGATTTCTACATCGCCAATCGCGGCGATAATACCATCGTGCGCATGCGGCAGAACGGAACCGTGGTGGCGGTGCGGAGAGTACGTTTGGCCAATGGCAAACCATTGGGTAACTTGCGTCTCAATGGTCTTGCCGGTTCTGCAGACGGCTTAAAGATCTGGGTGACGATGACAGGCCGGGTTCCCGGAGCCGGACACTTGAGTGGGGCAGTGCTCGAACTGCCTGCATTCTAGTCGGGCTCCGACAAATTACTGAAACGCCCGTAGCCGTGATAGGATTTGCGCATTGGAGGCCGATGAAGTTGGCTTACTGCTCCAGACGTAATTTTCTGAAGACCGGATTGCCGCGGGCGCACTGGCAGGCATGGGCAGCATGGTTGCTCGGGCGGCGGGCGGGACTGCAACAGATTGGGTGACGCTAGGGTAGTGTCCAAGAAATAGCTGGACAGATCGAATACTGCGGTTCCGCGCAAAATCTGCGTTAACCGGCGTCGATCGGGAACTAATACTGGGCGGCGCATAATTATTGGCCGCGGATGGACGCGGATAAACGCGGATTTTTGAGATGAACCCCTACTGTGAGACACGACTTGGCCTGTCCAGCTATTTCTTGAACACTACACTAGGAGTCTGTCGGAGATAGATTTTTTTGAGCTTAGAATCAACAACTTACGGACAATTCGTCGATGTAAAATTCTTGCAACCGATTGATTCTAAGTAGGGCATTTTCTATCTCCGTCAGTCTCCCAGGGAAGTCCGGCGTGAAGGTGACGCGGCTGGCGTTTGGCGCCGGAACCTTCAGCGGAAGGACACAGCGGGAACTGGGGCAAGACCAGTTCACAAGGCTGGTGCGCCACGCCTAGACAAGAGGTTTGTTGGATGCTTTGCTTCCGGGAAGCCGATGGATGAGAAGCCCTTTCCCGGAAAGTTTGCCGTCCTCATTCCGGACGCAAACGATTTCTCATGATGTAGTTCGAATGCACCCTCGCCCGCGCGGAGACCCTGCCGCCGCTTCCGGCAGCGGGACGAAGGCGTCCCGCGCGGTCCAGGGGGACCGCCCCACCGGGCAGACTGCCGGAGCAACTAACTGAGTCAAGCACATACTCAGCTACTATGAATGTTGGAACTACCACGGCTCGACCGATCAGCGGCAAGGAACAAGTAAAGTCCGATCGATATACGACGGTGAATGTGAAGCGGCGGTGAGCCGCGTTAGGCGCACCCCGGGGAGATCATGATGAAACGGATTAGATCAATATCCGCGGTGGGGATTTCAGTGTTAGCGCTCATTGCATCGGCCAGCGCTCAACAAACGCCCGCCGCCGGTCCGTATAAGGTGCTGAAGACGGCCAAAGTTGGAGGCGAGGGCGGTTTCGATTATGTCTTCGCCGACTCGAAGGGACGCCGGTTGTATATCCCCCGCGGCGGGACGCCCGGTCGGGTGGCGGTGTTCAATCTGGACACGCTTGCCCCGGTTGGCGAGATCCCTAACGCCAGCGCGCGAGGCGCTGAGGTAGATCCGAAGTCGGGCCACGGCTTTGCCAGCAGCAAACCGGTGGTCATGTGGGATACGAAGACCCTTGCCACCATCAAGACGATTGAGGTGGATGGCGGGCCCGACGGAATTCTGTTCGACCCGTTCAATCAGCGGGTGTACGTGTTCAGCCACCGCGCGCCGAATGCGACGGTTATCAATGCGAAGGATGGCTCGGTGGTGGGCACCATAGATCTTGGGGGCGCGCCGGAACAGGCGGTCACCGATAGGAAAGGCCATATTTATGTCGATATTGAAGACAAGGCCAACGTCGCGGTGATCGATGCGAAAACCATGACGGTGACGGCGCATTACGATCTGGCCGACAAAGGCGGTACGCCGGCCGGGCTGGCGTTTGATGCCAAGAATCGAATCCTCTTTGTGGCATGCCGCACGCCGGCGCCGGGAGTTATGGTGATGCTAAATGCCGACAGCGGCAAGATCATCGCGAGCCTGCCGCTGGCGGGCGCCTCCGATGGCGCTGTCTTCAATCCGGCGACGATGGAGGCGTTCAGCTCGGCCGGCAACGGCACGCTGACGGTCATCAAGGAGGAGGGCCCGGCTAGCTTCTTAGTGGAACAGAACGTGGAGACGATGCAAAGCGCCAAGACGCTGACGCTCGACAGCAAGACGAATCATGTGCTGCTGATTGGCGCTGAGTTCGGTCCGCCTGCTGCGCCGGCGCCCGCGGGCGGACGTGGCGGCCGGGGTCCGATGGTAGCCGATTCTTTCTCCATCCTGGTGGTGGGTAAGTGAAGCGATCAGCCTAACTGGCGCTTTCGCCGAGTGTCCGCCCGCCAGTAGAAGAGCGCTGCTGCAAGATTGAGTCCGATTACCGCGCCGCCGATTTTGACTGCGAACAAAAAGCGGTTGGGAACATCAATGATGGGAACCACCGACAGGACGATGTTCAGCAGCGTCATGGCGAAGCCAGACGCGGCCGCGACGCGCAGCATCCGGGAAGGTTTCTTACCGGGTGCGATCAAGGGAATGGCGAACATCACGAGATATGCTACGCCATAGGCTACACCCGAGGCACTTTGCAGCAGTTGGTACGCTTCCTGGTTTCCGGCGCCCAGATTGGTGGCCAGCGAGAAAGCCAGCGTGGCAGCGCCAATAAATGCGATGGAGCCGACGGGCGTCTTGTGTTTGGGATGCAAGCGGGTGAACCAGGCGGGAAGGAGATGATCCCATCCCGCCACCAGAGGCAGGCGCGCGCTGGCGTTAAAAGAGAGGACTGCCTGGCCAAGGAGTGTAAAGACGATCAGCGTACCCGCCAGTGAAGTTGCGGAGCCGGAAAGACCGGCAGCTTGCATGCCCCGATTGAGCACTTGGGTGATGGGAGAGATGAGGTCGATGTCATCCGGTTTCACGAAAACCAGGACGCACGCCGTGCCGAGGATAAAGGCGCCGGCGATCAACGGAGTTGCGATCCATACGGAACGCCGGATGGTCGTGGCTACATCCGAGCCGCGGCATTCTCCGGCGAAGATCGCCACGAAATCGAAGCCGCCCATGGCGCCGAATCCCATTTTCCCCAGGATGTTTAAGTTGAGCAGTGTAAACGCCGGGATCGACAAGGCCAAGGGTGGATGAGCCACTGCGCCCGTGAGCCAGCGAGGAATGGCGAAGAAGGCCATGGCGCCGAACAGGAAAAGGATCATGAAACCGGCGAATCCATGAATCCATTTGCCTACCGCCAGGCCGAGCCTTGCTACCAGCACCAGGCTGGCGGTAACGATAGCCATTTTGCTGCCGGACAGCCAGGCGCCGGAGGGTCCCAGGGCGTAGGACAGGTTGTTGGTTACCAGCAAGCCGATTTCAGATACGAAGACGATGGAGTAGATCCAGATATTCCATGCGACGAGGAACCCGGTCATTTCGTTGAAGCGCAGTTTGCCCCACTGATACAGGCCGCCCTCGAGCGGCATTTCATTATTCAAGTGAATGACCACCGCGGCGGATGGGATGTAGAAGAACACGATTGCCGCCAGCCAGAAGACGAAGTGCGACGAGCCTAGCTTGCCCGCGGTGCCGATCCAGGCCAGGCCCAGGATGGACAGCACTTGCGTGAAAACCAGATTGGCCAGCGATAACTCTTTTTTGAGTTCGGCGCTGTGTAGTTCGACGTTCAGTTCGGCTGCTAGAAAACGCCGCTCGCCGGTTGGCATGTCCACTCGGCTATTTTAGGGTATCGCGGGAAAGCGGGACGAAGGCGTCCCGCGCGGTCCTGGGGGACCGCCGTCCTGCCGGCGAGAGCTATCCTGGGTTTTGAGATTGCGTTTTGGTCAACGCTGTCCACAGCGCGAAGCCCGCTACCGGGAACAGTGACGCGATTAGGAAGGCTAGTTCGTAGCGCTGCTGGTCGAATAGCCTGCCGAAGACGGGCATGGCCAGCGCTACTGCCGCGGACCACGATCCGGCTCCCAGGCCTGCGATCAGGCCTGAATCTTCCGGCGGGAAAACATCGGTGGCATAGGCAATCGACAGGATTACGAAGCCGGCTGCCACGAACATGGCGAAGAAGAGTTCGAACATCACCAGCGGCAGCGAGTTTGTGTAGGGCGTTGCCGCCAGCGGCAGGCTCATCAGCATGGTGATTAATAGAACGGAGCGGTATGAAATGACTCCGCCGCGCCGGAAGCGGTCGGAAATCCAGCCCCAGAAGAAGTAACCGATTTCCCACCCTAACGGCGGGATCCATAGCAGATGCCCGATGGAGCCCTGCGAAAGCCCCTTCGCTTTGCTCAAATAGATTGCCGCGCCGTAGATTACGAAAGCAAGGGGCAAGCCTCCGAACGCGTAGGCCGACATAAATGCCCAGAGGCGGCCATCGAGCGCGCGCGGACCGTTGGTGCGGGGAACCGCTGATTGTGGGGTGTCCGGAATATCGCGGCTTACCCGCCACCAGATGGCTAGCCAAAGCAACCCGACCAGTCCGGTGAACCAGAACGCGCCGCGCCAGCCGAAGCGGAGGAAGATGGGCGTAACTATGATCGGGGTGACGATTGCGCCCAGGGATCCGCCGCTGTAGGACACGGCAATGCCGCGCGAGCGCCGGAAGGGCGGCAGGGTCTGCACGGCCGTGCGCAAGCCGCCGGGAAAGGTTGCGCCTTCCCCGAAGCCCAGTAACATGCGTGCGCCGGCGAAGCTGAAAAGCCCTCCGGCGAAGACGTGGGCCACCGAGGCTACGGTCCAGAAGGAGACCGCGGCCGTCATGCCGCGGCGCAGTCCGAACCGGTCCAGCAGCACGCCCCACACCGGATTGCCGATCATGTAGGCGATGGAGAATGCCGAGATGATGTAGCCGTACTGCTCGACGGAAAGGCCGGTTTCCTTCAGGATGGTTGGCGCCAGAAGGGCCAGCGTGTTGCGGTCGATGTAGCTGATTAGCGAAACCAGCAACATGGTGACGGTGGGAATCCAAACTCGCATCGAATGGCTATTTTACTTCGACCGTCCGGTCCCGCTTCATCGGCGCGCAGAGTGCGTTCATCGGCAGGTTCCGCGTTTCGTCGCGATTCTGTCTGGCTGGCGCCGTTTACCTGCGTAAAATGGGCGATGTATGGGGAACCGGTTCACGCACAAGTTCAAGTGGAAGCGTGTGCTGTTGACGAACGCGCCCCTGGCGTTGATCATCGCCGTGTTCACCTACTCCTTATCGAACGATGCGAGACCGGCCGATGTTGTGCGCTATTTCTGCACTGCGTTCGTCTACTCGCTTTCCATCGGATGCCTGGCGCACGGACTCATGCCATATCTGTGGGCGTGGTGCATGTCGAAGCCGCCGCTGCTCAGTTGGCCGCTTGCCGCGGTTGGGCTGACGGTGCTGGCGGCGCTGGGATGCTCCTTCGCGGGCGGAGTGCTGGTGGCAACCGGCATGTATCAGCCAGCGCAATTCTGGACTCTCTACAAAAAGAGTCTTAGCATCTCTGTGCTGATCACGCTGATCATGGGCGGCTTCATAATCGCCTATGAAACGATGCGGGCGCAGTTACAACAGACCACGCTGGAGCTGCGCACGAAGGAACTGGAACGGGAACGCGCGCTGAAGCTGGCCACGGAGGCGCGCCTATCTTCGCTGGAGAGCCGCATCCATCCGCACTTTCTGTTTAACACGCTGAACTCCATTTCGTCGCTGATACAGGACGAGCCGAAGCGCGCCGAGCGGCTGATTGAAAGGATGGCCGCGCTGCTCAGGTTCTCGCTCGATTGCGGACAGACGGGGCTGGTGCCGTTGTATCAGGAAATGAAAATCGTGCGCGACTATCTGGAGATTGAGCGCGCGCGGTTTGGAGATCGTCTGCGGTTTACGGTGGAGATTCCGGCGGAACTGGACCAGTTTGAAGTGCCTCCCCTTTCCATTCAGACGCTGGTCGAAAACAGCGTGAAGTTTGCCGTGGCTCCGCGGCGCGAGGGTGGCGCCATCCGCGTTACGGCTGCCAGAACGGCGAGCGGGATTGAACTTGAAGTTTGGGACGATGGTCCGGGATTCACTGTCGAATCCGTGGTTGGCGGGCACGGTCTGGACAACCTGCAGGCGCGTCTGCTTACGCTTTTCACCAGGGACGCCGGGCTGGGAATGGAGCGAAGCGGCGATGGGATGTCGGTGGTGTTATCGTTGCCGGCGCGGGCGCTGCAATGAGACCGCTGAGAGCATTTCTGGTGGACGACGAACAGCTTGCGTTGAAGCGTCTGGCGCGGCTGTTGGAACAAACGGGCCGCGTTGAAATTGCCGGGCGCAGCGCGGACCCGGTGGATGCTATCGCGCAACTGCGTACGCTGGCCGTGGATGTTTTGTTTCTGGATATTCAGATGCCGGGGATGACCGGTTTCGAGATGCTTTCGAAATTGGCCGATGAGCCGCTGGTGATTTTCACCACCGCTTATCACCAGTATGCGCTGCGGGCGTTTGAGGTGAATTCCATCGGCTATCTGCTGAAGCCGGTGGAGATGCAGCAACTGGAGCGGACGCTGAACAAGCTGGACCGCATCCGCGGCGGCAGCGAGCCGCGTCCGGAATTGGGTGCGCTGTTGCAGCAGATCTCGTCCGTGCTGCAGGCGCGCGCGCCGGAATACCCGGAACGGCTCGCCTCACGGTTGGGCGAGCGGGTGGAGTTTATCGATTTGGAAAGGGTGACGCATCTGTTTGCCAAGGACAAGCTGACTTATGCGGCTACCGCGGTGAAAGATTACTGTTTGGATTTGACCATCTCCGAGTTGGAGTTGAAGCTCGATCCGAAGAAATTTGTGCGCATTCACCGGTCTACTATTGTCAATGCGAGTTACGTGCATGAGCTGTATTCCTGGTTCGCCGGACGGATGCTGCTGCGGTTAAAAGACGAGAAGAAAACTGAGCTTACGGTGGCGCGGGATCGGGTGAAGGCGCTTAAGGAGCATTTGGGGATTTGACGGGCAGGCCCGGCCAGGGGGCCGGTCCGCAGGCGAGGGCGCCTGCCCCACCGGGAGCCCAAATTGAGAGAGCCCAAACTGATACAACCAACTGCCGTTTTTAGGGTCAAAGACCGTTCGGGGATCTGAACACCAGCACTGCGTTCAGGCCGCCGAAGGCGAACGAGTTGGAGATGGCGAACTCAACCTCGGCGGCGCGCGCGGTGTTTGGAACTATGTCCAGATCGCACAACGGATCGGCTTCGGTGAAATTTGCCGTTGGCGGAATGATGCCATTCTGTAACGCCAGCAGAGTGGCCACCGCTTCAATTGCGCCCGCCGCGCCCAGCGCATGACCGTGCATCGACTTGGTGGAGCTGACCAGCAAGCGGTCCGCGTGAGCGCCGAACGCCTTGCGGATGGCTGCCGTTTCACTGACATCGTTAGCGATTGTGCCGGTTCCATGCGCATTGACGTAGCCTACCGACTCTGGCTCGATACCGCCGTCCTTCATCGCGGCCGTCATCGCCAGCGCAGCTCCATCGGGAGAGGGCTGGGTGATGTGATGGGCGTCCGAGGACATGCCGAAACCCACAACCTCACCCAGGATTTCGGCGCCGCGCGCTCTGGCCGCCTCGAGCGTTTCCAGCACCAGCATGGCGCCGCCTTCTCCCAACACCAGGCCGCGGCGATCCTTTGAAAAGGGCCGGCACGTGTCGGGCGAAACCACACGCATGGCCTCCCACGCTTTCAGAAAGCCGTAGCTGAAAACGGCCTCGCTGCCGCCGGTGATGGCCGAATCCGCCATGCCATAGCGGACCATCTGGTAGGCCTGGCCGATGGCATGATTCGAAGAGGAACACGCCGTGGATACGGTATAGGTGGGCCCGGTGATACCGAACCCCATTGAGATCTGGCTGGCGCCGGAGTTCGCCATGACGCGCGGAATCATCATGGGATTCACGCGCGGCAAGCCTTTCTTATACATGTCTACGAAACCGTCGTCCATGGCGCCCTGTCCGCCCACGCAGGACCCGGTTACGATGGCTGTGCGTGCCGGGTTACTAAAAACGATGCCTGACTGTGCCACTGCTTCGCGAGCGGCGATCACGGCGTATTGCGCGAACCGGTCGGTGAGGCCGATCTGCTTTTCTTCGAAATACCGTTGCGGGTCGTAGGCGGAAACCTCCGCGCCGTTCTGAAAGCGGAATTGTTGCCGGTCAATGGACTCTATGGGGCGGATGCCGGAGCGGCCTTCGGCCAGTGATTGCCAGAATGCAATCCGGTCCGCGCCCAAGGCGGAGATCACGCCGATTCCTGTGACGACGACGCGGTGCTCAGGCACTGGCGGTCAGTTTCTCCACGCCGGCCGCCATTTCCCGGACAGTCCGGATGCCGCGCGCCTCATCGTCGGGAATGCTGATATTGAATTCGTTCTCCAGTGCGAACAAGATGTTGATGCCGTCGAGAGAATCGATTTTCAATTCCTCGAACGTGCTATCGGCGGTAATTGTATCCACCGGAATGTGTTGGGTGGTGGCGAACACATTGATCACTCGGGTCATTAGATCGTCGGGCATAAAAGTTGACTCACCGTCTCAAGGCGAAAGCCCTGATCCAGCAAAAATGGGATCATGGTGCGGACAGCCTCAATTGTACTGGTAACATCGGGTTGGGTTGCGATTCCACGTCCATCGTGAAGGCACAGGATAGCCCCGTTCTTCACGGT
>JANXXV010000993.1 GCA_025350445.1 Bryobacteraceae bacterium
CGATCTCGCCACGATCCGGCCCGCCGGATCACGCACCACCTTCCCGCCCAGACGGGAGATCCAGTCCGTGTCAGGGCCAACCGCCAGCAACGGCGTGGCTATCAGAATCAGCAAGAATCGGCGTTTCCACATTGGCTTCCCTCCGCAAACGTTATTCATGGCCCGGCTTACGATTAGGACCGGACGACTGATCGTCATAGAAGATCCGGCATTGCGGCAAAGAAGCCTGCAAAGCCTCAAACGCCTTCTTCGACACGGCGGTATGGTAGAGATCGAGCGACTGCAGCGTCGAGATGGATTGAAGGATGCCCGCGCCGCGGTCCGTAATGCCGGTGCTATCGAGACTCAGTTGCTTGAGCGCCGGCAAGACCTTTAAGCTCTCCAGCAGCTTGTCGGTGACCGGTACATAGTCGAGCGTGAGTGACTGCAGCGTCGTCGCCCCCGCTAAAGATACCAGCGACTTGTCGCTCAGATGCATCCGCGTCACCGACAGGCGCTCAAGTTTCGGCAGCGCCGCCAGTTGCACCAGTCCCGTGTCGGTAAAGCGGCTGTCGCCGAGATTCAGTTCGCGCAACGTTTTCGCGGCGGTAATCTTGGTGATGCCTGGGTCCTTGATGTCGACTCCGCGCAGATCCAGAATGGCCAGGTTCGGCAGCTTCCCTACCGGCTCCATCCCATCGTCGGTCAGGTCGGTGTAGCCGAGCATCAGCCGCTCCAGCGCGGTCATCTTCCCGATGGACGGCATCGCGTCGTCGGTCAGTGGCGTCGACGTCAAATCGAGTTCCCGCAACTCGCTCCAGCCGCTGAGGTGGGAAAATCCGGCTCCGGTCACCTTCACCCCGGCAAGAGTCAACCGGCGTACACTTTTGAGCGGCGCGAGAGAGGCCAGGCCGCGGTCGGATGCCGACGTAAAACTCAAGCTCAGATCCCGCAAATTGGCGAGCTGGCCGATGGTTTCGAGGCCCAGATCGGTGACATCGGTTCCATCCAGGTTGAGCTTTTCAAGACCGGTCAGTTTGGCGAGCGCATGCAACTGTGCGTCGTTGAAGGCGACGCGAGCCATCGACACCGACTGGATCTTGCCCTCGGCCATCCGCACCTGCCCGCCCAGCGTTTGCAGCCAGTCGGCGATGCCCTGCTCGTTTGCGCCGGCCGGCGGCGCCAGGTTTTTCGAAACCGAAACCAGCGGAGCAGACGCGACGAAGCTGACTTTGCAGTTCGGCACAGCCGCCTTGAAAGCCTGCACGCCCGCGCTGGTGACACCGCTGTAGCGCAGATCGAGCGTATCCAGCTTCTTCAGCGCTTGCAGCTTCGCCAGGCCTGCGTCGGTGATCTTGCTGCGGTAAATATTCAGGTCCCGCAGTTCCTTGAACTGCGGGAGAATCTCCGCGCTCGCGTCGGTTACCTGTCCTCCCAGTATGTTCAGGCGCCGTAAGGCGGTCATCTTGCGCAGATGCTCCACGCCTGCATCGGTAATCTTGACGCCATAAAGGTCCAGGTCTTCCATCCGGGTGAGTTCCCGCAGATGCTTGAGCCCGTCGTCGGTAATCAGCGTGCCGAGCAGATTCAGCCGCTTCAGATTCTTCATCTGAGCGACCGGAGCGAGGGAATTGTCGAGCACGTAGGCGTCGCCTAAATCGAGGGATTCCAGATTGACGAGCGCTTCGAAATCCTTGGGGTCCTTAATAGTGGTGTTGTTCAACCGGAGATGTTTGAGCTGGGTGAGCGGAGCCATGCGCTTCACTCCCTCGTCGCCGATATCAAGCCAGGCCAGCGTGGTAAGCCCGGCGCTGAACGTCTCCAACCGCTTCATTCCCTGGTAATATTCAAAGGATTCGTCGGAAAACGGCGCCTTTACGTCGCTGACCGGACTCCACACGCGTCCCGGAACGTACAGCTCCCGAACATGCTCCAGCTTCTTGATCGCTTCGAGCTGCTTCGGCTCAATCACGCTGCCGTTTAGATCCACTACCACGATGCGGAAACCGCGCTCCGGCAGATCGAACGGATCGCCGATGGGCTTGTCCACCCCTTCGACCATCACCTGCCCGCCGCGCCGCAAAATCCACAGAGCGACTTCACGCTCTTCAGTAAACGAAATCTCCGCCAGAAGAGGCATCGCAAGCAAACCGATGCTAATCACAAACAAAACACATTTTCGCATAGTGTCGCCGTCTGATTGATTATACTCTAAACCGGTAATTCGCGGATCACGCCGCCCAATAAAGAAGGCGGGCGAAGAAGCTGGCCCGCCTTACTTTTCCTGCCTTCCGGTTGCCTACCAGCTCAGCCGGGCGCCCAACTGAGTCACTCTCCCGGCGGTTCCGGAGTTTCGTGTCGGCAGAAGGCCGGACACACCCGAGACCGTGGTTCCCGCATCAGTCGGATTGTTGGGGTGATTGAAGACGTTGAAGAAGTCTACGTTCACCCGCAAAGTCACCTTCTCGCTGATTCTGACGAACTTGAACAGGGAGGCGTCCTGAAACCATTGCCACGGACCCAGCCGGTACTGGTTCCGATACGGGTTCAGGTTGTTGTTATACGTAGTCTGCTGCGCCGATCCATTGTTTAGCGGGAGCCACACCGTGTTGGTATCCCAGAACTGTGCAACCACAGTCGAGGCCGGCGCATTGGGCGGAAGCGTCGTCTGGCCGTAGGGAATCAACGGAGAGATAGCCGGCTTGTAGTTCGCGGGTACGCCCATAATGCCGTTCGGCTTGCCGTTCGCGCCCACGCTGTTGATCTTATTTGCAGGGATGTATCCGTTCCACCACAGATAACCCGGGTAACAAGTACCGCTCTGGCAATCCTTAATCGGATACTTGTAACCGTACTCTTCAATCGGCGTTCCGGTGGGGTAGTAGTCGGTCGGAATCTGCCAATATCCCTGCCGCATGTTCCCGAGACCGGCGACCTGCCACCCGCCGACGAGTTTCTCTACAATGCCATTCGAGGAGTCGAGGAACTTCTTACCTTTCCCAAGCGGCAACTCCGCGATGAAGTTCCAGCGGATCTGGTGCTTCGGGGTATTGGCGTCGCGTTTGTAGTTCAGGAAGCGATTCCGCGTGTTGAAGTCAGTCGGGACCGTTCCCGGAAGGAACGTGTTGATGCTCGCCATCGCATCGGCCGTTTGGGTACTGTCGGTATCGCGATTTAGCACGTAGGTGTTGCCAACATTCCAGAAAAGCTGGTACGAGTAACCCTTGCTGAAGCGCTTCTGCAATTCGAACTCGACGCCGTTGTAATTGCCATAGCCCGAATTGGTGTAGAGCGTGATGTCACCGTACGCCTTTTGATCGTACGGCCGGGTGGCTACGCCTGAGAACGCACCTGTCGGCAGCGGCGTCTTGGTGGTCGCATACCAAATGTAGGCCGGCGTCGCATCGTTATAGTGGACCTCCTGCTGCTGGTGGTCCCCATGATTACCGATGTAGGATACGCGGAGCAGGGTGCTGTCCATGATCTCCTTTTCGATGGTCAGGTTCCAATCCTGCACCCGCGATTCGGTGTGATACGGATCGAGTAGCCCAATGTTGAAACCGCGCGCCAGCAACCGCGTGTCGTTGGTGTTGATGATCGAGTTCGGCGTATTGACGCCCGCCGTGTAGACAGGAACCGAGCGCAGCCCATAGTTCGGAAGTCCGTCTGGAGATAATGCCGTATTGCTGACCGTGTTCTGGAAACTGGCGCCTACCGGAATGGAGCCTGATTGCGAGCCAACCCAGTCCTGCAGCTTCTGCGGATAATAGGACATCCGGTAGCCGCCGCGCACGACGAAGGACTTCTTTCCGTTGAACGCGCGGTAAGCAAAGCCCAGGCGCGGCCCGAACTCTTTCCAATTCGTGTGTTGCAGCTTCTGCGGAACACCGGCGTCTTTGTAGCTGATGAGATCCCCGCCGAAGCTACGCAACGCCGTTAAAATCGACGGCAGCGTCTCGCCCCGCTTAACGAAACTGTCGATATCAGTGCCTGCCACGATCGCATGCTTGGCAAAATCGAAACCGAGCAACGTGCCATCCCGGTCGTACAGAGGGGTGCGGAGCTCGTAGCGGAGCCCCAAGTTCAGGGTGAGGCGGGAAGTGACCTTCCAATTGTCCTGGAAGTAGGGAGTGAGTTCCTGACGGCGGAAGTGGAACCATTGGCGCCGGAACGACGCTTGATAATTCAGAACGCCCAGTTCGAGATTTGCCAGACCAAACCCCGTCTGATTGACCGCCAACGGATTGGCCGCGTTCGACGCGGGGTCATAAAGCGATGTCGCCAGCGTATTTGAGCTGAACGTTCCCGCCGTGGAGTTCGCCGACTTGTCGATCACTTCATATCGCCCGCCCACGCCGAATTGAAATTCGTGTTTGCCATGAATCTTGGTGGCGTTGTCCTGGATGATGTAGTAATTGGTGATCAACCAGAATGGGGTCTGACTGCCAAACGGCCAGGCGCCGACTCCCGCGTCGGTCACGCTCGGCCAGTTGAACGCTTGAAATGGATTGGGCAGACCGAGCGCGGCGGAATAATCGGTGTGGCGATCACCCGATCCGCGAAATTGGTAATCCCGCGAATAGTTGATCAGCAACTCGTTGGTCAGACTCGGCGACAGGGTGCGCACCCAGGTGATCGCCGCGGTCGAGTTTGGCCAATGCCGGTTCGACGTCACCGTCGGTTGGAAATCACCTAAGCCGGAGCCGAGCAAAGGCGTAATGTTGAGAAGGTGATCGTTTCGGCCGCGCGTAATCCGGCCGAAAACCAGATCCTTATCGGAAAAACGGTGATCGAGCCGGAAGGTGGTCGTATCCTGCGTCGAGGGTGTCGCCACCGCAGTCACAAGGTTGAAGTCGACCAGCGGGTTGACACCCGGCAGGTTCGGCAGCGGCGTCATCGCAAAAAGCGTCTTCGCCAGCTTCGAAATTCTATTCGGATCGATTCTGTTAGTCACACCGCCAAACGTCAGCGGCAGACGCGACCAGTTTGCAGACGTGGTCAGCGGATCGTACAGGGTGATCCTGCGTCCCGCGCTATCGACCAGGCCAGAGAAGTCGCCGTTCCGCATCGCCTCGGTCGGCACGTTGTAGGAGTTGGTCGCATAGCTTACGCTGCGCACCCCTTCATAGGAGACGAAGAAGAACGTCCGGTTCTTGCCGTTGTAGAGGCCCGGTATCCAGATTGGACCGCCTAACGAGGCTCCATATTCGTTCCGATTGTTGTACGGAGCCTTCGCGAACAGATCCTGCCGGCGGCGCGCTACGCCATAACCGCTATTGCGATTCGTTTCAAACAAAGCCCCGTGAAGTTTGTTGGTGCCGCTCTTGCTGGTGAGGAGAACAGTGAGCGGACGGGCGAACTTCGCCGAGGAGTTGTTGGTCTCGACGTGAATCTCCTCGAGTGAATCGAGCCCGGGCACGCGGCCGAAGTCCCATCCCTCCCAAACTTCGTTGACCGGCGCGCCGTCGAAAACCGTCGTCGAGGTATTGGTCCGCATGCCGTAAGCTTGCGGAATGCCCGTCGAATCGATTCCGGGCACGGTGGCTAAGAAGTTCTGGTAGCCTCTCCCATTCACCGGGAGCTGCTCGATGCGCTGTCGCTCAACGGTATGGGCCTGCGCGGAATTCGACACGTTCACCAGAGGCGTGACGTCTTGCACTTCCACCTGCGTGACGGTCGCGCCTATCTGTAACGTGACATCAATCACCGCATCCTGCTGCGCTTGGACTGTGAAAGTGGCCTCGTACTTCTGCATTCCCGCGAATTCGACCGTCACGCGGTACGGCCCGGGGATGGAATTGGGAAACGCGTAGCTGCCGGCCGCGTTGGATTCCGTCGTTCTAGTTAAATTGGTGGCGGTGTTGATCAACGCGACCGTGGCCTTTGGCACCACCGCCTGGCCCTGATCGCGAACCGTTCCCCGAATGGTGCTGGTGCTCGCCTGTGGCCATGCCGCAGTCAAAGTCAGCAGCGCAAGAATCAAGCAGGTTATAGTGCGTCTCATTCTAGACTCCTATCGCCATTCCCGTACGACACTTACGATTTGGTCAATTCTACAAGTAGACACAGCCAAATGCAAGTACTCTTCATAACGTATACGGTAAGTTTTCCTATTGGACTCACCTTGTGTTTCGCTTGCAGAATGGTAAAGAAAGCTTGTTTTGGCAGTCTTTTTAAAAACTTACGACCTGTCACGATGGCGCAAGGAAAAGAAAGAGTTGAAAAGAAAGAGTTGAAAAGAAAGGCTTTCCCGAGGCGGCTGGATGCGGCGGTACAGAGCGCGGCGGTCGAAGACGCAACGAATCGAAACCATTGTGATGCCATGTTAGATTGATTTTGCTTTCCCTGTGCGTTAGAGTTGGTTCTTCTAGGAGAAACCCGTGAAGGTGTTTTCGCTTACAACGTTGCTTTGCGTCGGTTCGCTCGCTGTCCTGTTGTCCCCGCCTGCCCTGCATGCCGCCCCCGACTTGGTAAAGGTGGAATCGAAGAACCTGCGATTGGAGTTCAATTCGAAACTCTACAGCCGCGCCATCGCCAGATTTGACGGGAAGGAGATCGTGCTCGGTCCCTTTGAGCCGTCCGAATCGGTAAACGCCGGCGGAAAAGAGCTTCGCGATTTCACCCTGAGCGAAAGCAAACAGCAGAACGTGCGTGATTCTATCGGCTCAGGCAAGCAGACCACGCTCACCGGCGCGTCCGGCTCAGTGCAAAAGACCGTCGTCGCCACTGTTTACGACCAGTTCCCGCGGATGGTCTTCCTGAAAGTGCGTTACACCAACAAAGGCGGCGCCGATCTGAAGGTGACCGGCTGGGCGAGTCATCGCTACTCGATCTTGGCAAAGGAGGGCGCGGCTGCGCCTGCTTTCTGGTCGTACCAGGGAGGCTCTTATGAGAAACGTCCCGATTGGATTCTGCCGCTAAAAGTGAATTTCAAGCAGGAAAACTATCTGGGTATGAATGCCACCGACTACGGCGGCGGCACGCCGGTACTCGACATCTGGCGGCGGGACGTGGGCCTCGCGGTCGGCCACATCGAGATGACGGCGAAGCTGGTTTCGATGCCTGCCGCCATGCCTGACGCAGCTCACGCCACCATGGGCCTGACCTTCAAACTCAACGAGTTCCTGAAGCCGGACGGCAGTATCGAGACTTTTCATAGCTTCGTTTCTGTCCATCAGGGAGACCATTTCCAGACTTTGAAGGACTACAGCGCGGTGATGCAGCAGCAAGGCGTGAAATTCGATACCGCTCCGGCGAGCGCCTTCGATCCGATCTGGTGTGCCTGGGGCTACGGCCGGACGTTTACGCCCAGCCAGGTGGACGGCGCCCTTCCGATTGTCAAGAAATTGGGCTTCAAGTGGGTCGGGGTAGACGACGGATGGCAGGATTTTGACGGCGATTGGGGGCTGATGAAATCGAAATTCCCCAAGGGCGACGCCGATATGAAAGGCGTGGTGGACCGCATTCACGCGCAGGGATTCCGCGCACAACTTTGGTGGGCGCCGCTGGCCGTGAAACCGGACTCCGCGCTCGCCAAAAATCATCCCGAGGAACTTCTGTTGAATGCCGATGGCTCGAAGCAGAAGATCTCTTATTGGAACGATTGGTATGCCTGTCCTGCCGATAAGGCTGTTATCGAGCACCATCGCCAACTGGTGATCAAGATGATTCGCGACTGGGGTTACGACGGATTAAAACTGGACGGGCAGCACATGAACGGAGTCCCCCCGTGCTTTAACCCCGCGCACAAACATGCCCGGCCCGACGAATCTGTCGAGGATCTGGCCAAATTCTTCAAGATGATTTACGACACCGCGCGCAGCATCAAGAAGGACGCCCTGGTGGAATTCTGTCCGTGCGGCACGGCGTTCAATTTCTACAACTTGCCGAATTTCAACATGAGCGTTTCTTCCGACCCGCTGAACTCCTGGCAGGTCCGCAGCAAGGGCAAGTCGCTCAAGGCTCTACACGGAGACGGTACGCCTTATTTCGGCGACCACGTGGAATTGAGCGACGGACGGAACGACTTCGCATCGACCGTCGGGATCGGCGGCGTGGTGGGAACGCAGTTTACTTGGCCTGTGGGATCGGCGGCTAAGGCGAGATACGACTTGACGCCGGAGAAGGAAGCACTGTGGAAGAAGTGGGTCGATATCTACTACGAGAAATTGTTGTCGAGAGGCGAATATCTGGGAGACTTGTACGATATCGGATTCTACCGCCCCGAGGCTCACGCCATCCGTAAATCCGCCCGCATGTATTACGCCTTCTACGCGCCGGAATGGAAAGGGACGATTGAGCTGC
Source organism: Bryobacteraceae bacterium (assembly GCA_025350445.1). The sequence goes on from JANXXV010000993.1 coordinate 8,284, forward strand.
GAGGCCTGGGCAAGGGCGTCTACACGGTCCACGACTATGAAAACGCCAAGGATCTGGGCACCGTGCGCGGGCCATCCGGAACGCTCGACGTGCAGTTCTCGAAGCACTTGTTGATTGAGGCGAAACCGCAGCCGTGAACCAGCGCACCTGGCTCCTTTATGCCATAGCGACGACCGTCCTGTGGGGCATCTGGGGCGCGTTGATTGAAGTGCCCGAGAAAGCAGGCTTTCCTGCCACCTTGGGCTATTCCGTCTGGGCGCTGACTATGATTCCGTGCGCCTTGTTCGCGCTGCGAATTGCCGGATGGAAACTGGAATACGACCGGCGATCCATTCTGCTGGGAGCGGGTGTTGGGCTCCTGGGTGCCGGCGGTCAATTAGTCCTGTTCGAGGCGCTTCGCCGCGGTCCTGCTTATCTTGTCTTCCCGATCGTCTCTCTCTACCCGATGCTCACGGTATTGCTCTCGGTCCTGGTGCTGCGCGAGCGTGCCAGCAAGCGCGCCTGGTTCGGAATCGTCGTCGCTGCCCCTGCGCTGGTTCTGCTGGCCTACGTTCCGCCGTCGGCGGACGGCAGCCGGGGCGCGAGTTGGCTCATTCTCTGCCTGCTGGTCTTCGCCGCGTGGGGCATCCAGGCGTATCTGATGAAGTTCGCCAACGAGACGATGCGCG
>JANXXV010001045.1 GCA_025350445.1 Bryobacteraceae bacterium
CATAGCGGCGGATCTCGTCCACCGTGTTGTTCGCCGCAATCAGTTCACTCTTGTTCGGCGTATCCACCCCGTAAAAACAAGGCGAAACCGTAGGCGGGCATGAGATGCGCAGATGCACTTCGCGCGCCCCCGCATTCCGCACCATCCGTACAATCTTGCGGCTGGTAGTCCCGCGAACGATGGAATCGTCCACCAGCACCACGCTCTTGCCCTCAAGCAAATGCCGGATCGGATTCAACTTCAACTTCACGCCAAAATCGCGAATCGCCTGCGAAGGTTCAATAAACGTGCGTCCTACATAATGATTCCGGATCAGCGCCTGTCGAAACGGAATACCCGACTCGGCCGCATACCCCAGCGCCGCCGCCACTCCCGAATCCGGCACGGGCACAACTACGTCCGCGCTGGTAGGATGTTCGCGATGCAGTAAACGTCCCAGAATCTCCCGCGATTGTTGCACCGACCGCCCAAACACCAACGAATCCGGCCGCGCGAAGTAGACGTGCTCAAACGCGCAATGTGCCCGGCTGTGCGATGGAGCATAGCGCTCCCGGCTCATGCCCTTCGGCCCCACAATCACCATCTCGCCCGGCTCTACCTCGTTCATGTAAACCGCGTCGATCAAATCGAACGCACAGGTCTCGGACGCAAACACGTAGGAGATTCGATCACCGGACAGTTCCAGTTGCCCCATCGCCAGCGGACGGAATCCGTGAGGATCGCGCGCCACAATCACGCAGTCCTGCGCCAGAAAGACTAATGAGAATGCGCCTTCCAGTTGCAACAACGCCTCGCGCAGCGCCCCCGCCAATGTACGCTCCCGCGACCGCGCGACCAGATGCAGAATCACTTCGGTATCGCTCGAGGCCTGGAAAATCGACCCTTCCTGCTCCAATTGCCGGCGCAGCTCACCCGCGTTCGTAATGTTCCCGTTGTGCGCAACGGCAATCAAGCCCTTGTTGCACGCCACCGAAAACGGCTGTGCATTGCGCAGCACTGTATCGCCCGCCGTGGAATACCGCGTGTGCCCAATCGCCAGCACGCCCGGCAAACTGCCAACCACTTCCGGCGTAAATATATCCGCCACATGGCCCATCGCCTTATGGCAATAAATCTCACGACCGTCGCTTGAAGCGATGCCCGCGCTCTCCTGCCCGCGATGCTGCAACGCATACAGGCCCAGATACGCAAGATTCGCCGCTTCGGGGTGGCCGTAAATCGCGAACACCCCGCACTCGTCTTTGAATTTGTCTTGCTGATCGTCACTAATGTGATCGGGCATGCAACAAACGTCCTAGTGAATTCTCACGGAGTTCTCGCAAGCGGGAAACGCTGCAACGGAGCAGGGAAGAATTTCGATTGCTCACTTCCAGCCACTCCTCGATCGTAACACCAATTCGTGGCGCTTCCACCCCATGCGCCGCCGCAATCCGCTGCACTCCCGCAAGGTCCGCGGTGGATATCAAAATACGCGACGGGCCCTCATGAAACAGCAGAAATTCCGGCCGCAAATCGCTGTCCAACTCAATCCGCGCTCCCACCGTCTGCCCTGATTCCGCCAGCGCCACGCCCAATCCGCCATCGCTCACATCATGCGCGGATTCGGCCAAACCTTCCACCACAATCTGCCGGATCGCCGCTTGCACGCGCTTCTCATAATCCATATCGAGCAACGGAGGCATTCCCCACAAATCTTTCAAGATTTGTTTTACGTACTGCGTGCCGCCGAAATGAACCGCATCGCAAGTGCCCAGTCCACCCACCAGTACCACCGCCCGTCCAGGCTGCTTGAAATCAATCGTAACCGGCGCACCGGTTTTCATCAGCCCGACAATGCCAACCACCGGCGAAGGATAAATCGCATCGCCCAGCGTCTCATTGTAGAGGCTCACATTCCCCCCGGTAATCGGCGTCTCAAAGAAGGCGCAAGCCTCGGCCATCCCCTCAATCGATTCCACTAACTGCGCCATGATCTCCGGCCGCTCGGGATTTCCAAAATTCAAATTGTTAGTAGCGGCCACCGGCAACGCGCCCACTGTAGACAGATTGCGGCAGCACTCGGCGATAATCAGCTTCGTGCCTTCGCGCGGCGAAAGATAACAGTAGCGTCCGTTCCCGTCCAGCGACATCGCAATCGAAGTGTCCGTCTCTTTGATGCGCACAATCGCCGCATCGCCGCCGGGACCCGCCAGCGTGTTCGTCCGCACCATGTAGTCGTACTGTTCCCAAATCCAGCGCTTCGAACAAAGATCGCCGGAACTGATCAACGCTTCCAGATCGCCTTCCAGCCCCTTGCTGGCAAACTCAGGCCCATCCATAGGCGCGGTGCGCAGCGGCGCGACATTATGCGGCCGGTCATACAGCGGAGCTTCATCGGCCAGTGCCCGATTCGGAATCTCCGCCACCACCACTCCATGATCTTTCACGCAAAGCTTGCCCGTATCCGTGACTACGCCGATCGTCACCGCATCCAGTCCCCACTTGTGGAACACGCGAAAAACTTCTTCCTCCCGGCCCTTTTCCGCCACCAGCAACATCCGCTCCTGCGATTCCGACAGCATCACTTCGTAAGGAGTCATGCCCGTCTCGCGCTGCGGAACGTACTGCATATCGAACTCAACGCCGGTGCCCGCGCGGCTGCCCATCTCACAACTGGAACTGGTAAGTCCCGCCGCGCCCATGTCCTGGATGCCGACAATCGCACCTGTCTTCATCGCCTCCAGACAAGCTTCCAGCAACAACTTCTCCAGAAACGGATCGCCCACCTGCACATTCGGCCGTTTCTGCTTCGACTCTTCCGTGAACTCAGCCGACGCCATGGACGCCCCGTGAATCCCGTCGCGGCCGGTCTTCGCGCCCACGTAGATCACCGGATTCCCCACGCCCGTGGCCTTCCCGTAGAAAACCTCGCCCTTGCGGAACACGCCAAGCGCAAAAACATTCACCAGCGGATTCCCGTTGTAGCTGGCCTCAAACACGCACTCGCCGCCGACAGTTGGAACGCCGAAACAATTCCCGTAGTGTGCAATGCCACCCACTACGCCTTCCACAATCCGCGCATTCCGCGCCCCGTGCCGCGCATCGTCCAACGGCCCGAACCGCAGCGCATCCATCACCGCGATCGGTCGCGCTCCCATGGTGAAAATGTCTCGCAAAATTCCGCCAACGCCTGTAGCCGCGCCTTGAAACGGCTCAATGAAACTGGGATGATTGTGCGATTCAATCTTGAACGCAATCGCCCAGCCGTCGCCGATATCAATAATGCCCGCGTTCTCCCCAGGCCCTTGCAGCACCAGTTTGCTGCGCGTCGGCAGCTTCTTCAGATGCAACCGCGAGCTTTTATAAGAACAGTGCTCGCTCCACATCACGCTGAAGATGCCCAACTCTGTATAACTCGGCTCGCGTCCCAGCAGCGACACAATCTTGCCGTACTCCGCCGCGGTCAACTGATGCGCGGCGATGACTTCAGGTGTGATTGCAACCATTCTTATTTGACCGCCAGGCTATTCTTGACAACAAGCAACCGAGCCAACTGCGTCAACCAAGCCCACCGAC
>JANXXV010000014.1 GCA_025350445.1 Bryobacteraceae bacterium
AGAGGTTTGATTCCTCCATTGCTTCGTCGATCCGATCAAGAAGTGGCCCTATATTTGCTTCTTCGTTGTAGGCCGGAAGAACAACCAGCACCTTGGTTCGTTTTCCATGGCCTGTTTCGGCTACGCTGTTCGATCGAATTAGCGGAGTCATGTATTGCCACTGAGTCTACCAGAATCCCGCCTTCACGGGCAATGAAAGGCCATGTAAGTAGTTGAGGGGTAGACACGTACACCCGTTCGCGGGTAGTACCGCTTTTCTTGACTCGCTGACGGAAACTGGGATATACTCGCGGCTGTGCAGTAGTGTGTGCAACTGCGGCACCGACTCGAAGTTTTACGGTTAGGGGATTGATAATGAAAAGAATGTTCTTAAAACTGATGCTGTCCGTGGGACTAATCAGTGCAGCGGCTCCGATGTATGCGGCCCCAGTATACACGCTCCGTCTGTTCAACGTTGATGACGTACTAACGGCGTACATCTCCAACTCTACTTTCACTAACTCTCAGTTCTTGCAGGCGAATTTTAACACCGATACTGGCTTCTTCGACTTGTCTTCGCTCGTGCGGTCAGGCAGCAATACAATAAATCTCAGCCTGTACAACGACCACGGCGGCTGGACCTACGGCTATGATTTCAAGAAAGATGGAGCCACTGTCGAGACCGATGTTTGCGGCGTGGTCACACTGACCGGCTGCGGTAATGACAGAACTATCGGCCAGGGAGTGTTTACCCACGCCATTGTCTTCTCGCCTGATGTAGCGACGACAGGTCAAACCCCGGAGCCGTCGTCCATTGTCCTGGCCGGAATGGGATTCCTTGCTTTGAGTGTCTTTCTGAGAAGAAAGACTTGTTCGATTGCGTAATTTTTGAATTCGCTCCTGGCCTTGAGCCGTCTGTTCGGCGCGCTCAAGGCCAAAGTGCTAAGTGATCTTTTTGTCTGCTGGAAAAGTTTCAACTTCCCCCTTCCTTCGTCCCAGCCCGCTTCACATCGCGTTTCTCCTCGTTCTTGCAATTTATCTTGCACTTGCCTCCGGCGAAGCGCTCACCCGTAAACCGTGGGGCGACGAAGTATTTACCGCCAACTCAGCCGTTGACCTGATCACCCGCGGTAAGTCCGGTATGACTGTGCTTGAGCCCACGGGTCTCGGCAGCAAACCGGGAACGGTGATGCTCGGCATTCACGAACGCAACTACCACGTGATGCCCTTATCGTATCTGGCGCAGGCAGTATGGTTTAGGATTGCCGGGTTCAGCCTGCCGTCGATGCGTTTTTTCGCCGTCGCTTGGGGCCTACTGGCGTTGCTGTGCTGGAAATACATCGTTGAGAAATTGACCGGCAATGCCTGGACCGCGCTCTTGGCGGCCTTCCTTCTGGCCATTGACCATGCGTTTCTGGAAGCTGCCACCGACGGCCGGCCGGATATTATGAGCGCCACCTTGGGAGCGCTGGCGTTGGCACTATACCTGCACCTGCGGGAATCCTCGCTAGCAAGGGCCGTCTTCACCGCGTGCGCCTTACTTGCTCTAAGTGTCTTCACGCATCCCATGGGAATCCTGGCTGCGGCGCCTTTGGCTATCGCCTACGGATTGCTCGACCGCGCGCGGTTCCGGCCCATCCACGCGGCCCTGGCCGCTGCTCCTTTTCTGATCGCGGGCGCCGCCTACGCGGCTTTCATCCTGCAGGATTATGCCGCTTTCCAGGCGCAATTCGGCATCAACGCGGGCGGGCGGCTAAACGGCCTGGCCCATCCGCTGCCAGCGCTGATCGACGAGGTGCGCGTACGCTACTTCGAGCGGTTCTATCTCCCCGGGTATGCCACCGGCCTGGCACGTCTTCGCGTTCTTATAATTTTCGGCTACTGGTTTACGCTGGTCTGGGCCGTGGTGGCGCCAGGCATGCGGAACATCTCGCGGTGCCGTCTGTTCCTGGCGGCGGCAGTGGTGGATTTCATTGCGCTGGCACTGCTTGACGGCACCAAGAGTTACTTCTACATCATTCACACGCTACCCTTCCTGGCGGCCGTGCTGGCCGCTTGGCTGGTGTGGGCTTGGGGTAAGGGACGGGTTGGGAAACTGGCGGCCGCGGGGTTGCTGGGGTTGATGACGTTCCTGCAGATCAGTTGGGATGTCTACGCCATCTACAAGAATCCGTACAAGAACACCTACCTGCCGGCGATCGCATTCCTGCGCGGGCATGCGGGGGGCGCGGCGACCATTATCGGAAGCGGAGAACTCGGCTTCGCGTTGGGCTTCGACGGGAATTTACGGGACGATTCCTCGCTGGGATACTACTCGGGACGGAAGGCGGATTTCGTGGTGCTGGATGAACGGGCCTACAAGCAGTCAATCCTCGGGTATGCCGCAAAGGCTCCGGATCTGGACGCCTACGTGAAAGGTCTACTGGCAAATGAATACCGGCGCGTGTACGATGGCCCGTTCTATGAGATCTATCAGCGCAAAAAATAGGCGGCTCTTATTTTCGCTCGAAGAGATGGACGGACACGGTTCCGAATCTACCGAGATCGCGGACCTGGAAAGAAGTTAAGTGAAGGCGTCCCTTGAGCCACATCAGATAGCGTCCGTCAGTGGCGGAACTCACCAGAATGAACCGGTCGCCTTGCAGTAGAATCTGATCGACAATCGAATCAAGCCGGCCAAAGGCCTTGTCCTCGGCCCGGATCGGGAGCGGAATTGTAATCCCTCCGGTAGGGTAGGCAATTTGTGGAGCAAGCAAAAACTCAGCCTGGTCCGGATTCGCGAACACAGATGGATCGGCCGATTCAATAAAGTCGCTGCGCACCAGAACAGGCATGGAAACGGCATCCGTCTGTTTCTTTACAGCGGCCATCGCTCCCCGCCAATCCTCGTTGGCGTGGGGCACTTTGCGCAGCGACCCGCCACGATCCAGAATAGCGCCGGCAACCAAGGTCATCACCAAAATCATTCTTGCCGATGCCGGTCCAAAAGAGGACAACACCCAGGCAAGCGAGAGCGCAAGACCGGGCAGTGCGACCGAAAAATAGCGGGGGAGAAGAACGCTGGTCGAGGTGAGATACGAGATGAGATAGAGAATGAATGGGGGCGCGATCGCCCACGCCAGCAGTAACCACACTTCGGGAGGAAGTGTCCGGGGCCGGGAGAATTTTAACTCGGAGCAAAGCAGGATTGCCATCAGGAAACCGGCGGCCAGGAAGGCATACAAAAACTCCGGGAACGTATCAAGCACGATAGAAGCCAGCCGGGGTTTGCTGACGAAACTGTATGAACCCCGGGCAGACATCACTTGAACAAACCGGGGGGCAAGCGGTAGCAACAATGCCAGGATCAACGCTACTGCCAGTATCAGTGCGGCGGGCCTGGGCCGGCGGTCTTTCCAGAATCGCAAACCGATGTAGACGCCCTGTACGAAAAACATCACCGAAAACAGAAAATGGAAATAGACGGTGAGGGCGGCAAAGCAGGCGTATCCAATCGCGTCGATGAATCTGCCGGTATCCATCCAGCGAATCAGCATAAGAATCGCTCCGCTGGCAGCCATCAGCCCAAGTGCGTATGGCCTCGCGTCAGAGGCGTAGTATGCGGCAATGGATGCGAACATCAGGGCCGCAGCTCCGGCGGATTCGTTTCCAAGCAGACGTTTTCCGATCCGGTAGACGAAGACAGTTGCGACAGCCAGCCCAATGAATGACGGCAGGCGCAAGATGACTTCTCTGGGCCCGGGAAGTTGAGCGAACGGCCAAACGATAGCGATGAAGAAAGTGGGTTGGCCCACCCAGCGCGCGCACTTTTCCAGCATTTGGGAAAATGTGCCTTGCACAAGCAGAAACGTACCTGTTTCGTCGAGCCAGAAACTGGAAGTCATCGGCTGAATCCAAAGCCGGAGTACGACTAACAACAATGCGGCCCAGATGTACCACTCGACGGGCACATTTGATTTGACAGTTGGCGTGGAATCGTCCATTGGGACAGTATAGTGGTACGTGGCGGGCCCGTTGGCTGATCTGCGATATCGATCGATTCTCTGTTGCATCATTGGCGTATATCTGTTGCTCGCCGTTGGCGGGGCCCGGACCGTGCTGCCGTGGTGCGATGAGGCGTGGTTTTCAAGCCCCGCGCTCAACCTGATTACGACCGGGCACATGGGCACGTCGGTGCTGGATCCCACGGCCGATTTCCGCACGAACCACATTGCCGGGATCGACAAGTATACCTATTGGATTGAACCCCTGTATCCGGTGACGCAGGCGGGTTGGTATGAGTTGTTCGGCTTCAGCCTGATTTCACTGCGCTTGTATTCAGTAGCGTGGGGGCTGGTGGCGCTGGCTTCGTTGTATGTCACGTTGAAGACGCTTTCCGGACGGCGCATTGTCGCGCTGCTGGGTGTGGGGCTACTCGCTATCGACTTTCAGTTTCTGTGGGCGGCCTCAGTCGGCCGCATGGATATGATGTGTGTTGCGCTGGGCCACGCCGCTTTTGCCGCTTTTTTATATTTGAGGACCCGTAATTTCGCAATGGCTGTGCTGGTAAGCCAGAGCTTGGTGATGGCCTCGGGGCTGACGCATCCCATGGGCGCCGGGGAGTTTCTGGGCCTGCTGTTTCTCACGCTCTACTACGACCATAGCCGCATCCGGTTTTCCCACGTGGCCTTGGCGATGATTCCATATGTGGCCGGCGCGGCGGGGTGGGGACTGTATATTCTGAAGGATCCGGCGCTCTTCCTTTCCCAGTTTGGAGGCAACGCGGCGGGGCGGTTCGCTTCGATCACATCGCCGCTGGAAACGCTGCGGCTGCAAATTTTCGAACGCTACCTGTACATGTACGGGTTCGCGCCCGATACCCAGGGCTTCAGCCATATTAAGATTCTGGTGTTGATTGCGTATGTCGCCGGTTTGGCCGGGGCGTTGTCGATCCGCGGGATTCGACAGCACAAAGGTTATCGCGTGCTGCTGCTGCTGGCGGCGGTGTGCTTCCCAGGTTGGATGATGATCGACCGGCAGGTGCAGTCGTTCTACCTCATCCATTTCGTGATGTTCCTGGTGCCCATCTTCGCCGTGTCTATTTCCTGGCTTTGGGAACAGCAGGCCGTGCCTCGCTGGGTGTTGGCCGCAGTGGTTTTGGCGCTAGCGGCCGTTCAATTGGCCACCGTGGGCCGGCGTATTTTACAGAATCCATACAAGAACACGTACCTCGCCACCACCGATTTCCTGAAGCAGAAGGCATCGAATTCGCAGTTGATCATCGGTAGCGCAGAACTCGCCTTTCAACTTGGATTCCATGCCAACGTGGTGGACGATTATCGACTTGGTTTTCGTAGCGGCAAGAAGCCGGATTTCATCGTGATCGACAAAAACCGCTACGACGAATGGATTCCGCTGCTGAAAGAACAAGATCCGCCCGCTTACCGCTACGCCACCGGCATGATGGAACACGAGTTCCATTTGCTGCTGGACCGTGGAGCCTACAAGGTATACGGCCGTCTATGAGATTGGTTCTCCGCGCGGCCGCCGCTGTGGCAGCGCTTTACTCACTGGCATTCGCGTATCGCTGCTATGACCGGAAACTTTACATCTGGCTGCCCGGGTACGTGGAGAACCGCATTCAGCCGGCCGAAAGCGGAATGAATCCAATCCACCTGTTCCTGATGTTCGCCGATCACTTCGAGCCCGGGGAACGCTACGAGCGGATGCAGCGCTGGGAGACGGAATATCCGAAGCTGGCGGCGGGACACCGGGACAGCAGCGGGCGCAAACCGCAGCACAGTTGGTTCTATCCGGGAGAGCAGCCGATAGACCGGAACATGGAGTCGCTGCAACGATTGGTGGCCGGCGGCAATGGCGAAGTGGAACTGCACTACCACCACGGCAACGATACACAGGAATCCACCGCGAAGAAGTTCGCGGCGGCGGTGGAGTATTTTCAGAAGTTCCATTTCCTCAAGACCGTGGATGGCAAGACGCATTTCGGGTTTATCCATGGGAACTGGAGCCTGGACAACAGCAACCAGCCGGATACCTGCGGGGCGAACCGCGAGCTGAGCCTGCTGCGGGGCCTGGGGTGCTTTGCGGACTACACGTTCCCCAGCATATTCCACGCCTCGCAACCACGCATTGTGAACAGCATCTTCGAAGCAGTGGACGACGACCGCCCCAAATCGTATGACGCGGGAAAGCCCTTGCGGGCAGGGCGGCCGGTGAACGAGGAAGCCTTGGTGCTGATCGAGGGTCCGTTGATGCTGTTTCCCACGCTGAGTCCGCGGAAGTTGTTCGTGGGGATTGAAGACGGCAACGTCCATCTGGCCGATCCAATTAACGAACGGCGGGTGGATCTTTGGGTGAAAGCCAATGTTCATATAGAGGGGCGGCCGGACTGGGTGTTCATCAAGATTCATGGTCACGGAGCGAGTACCGATGAGGATATGGAGGAGTCACTGGACGGCCACTTGGACCGGGGGCTGTCGTACCTGGAAAGACGCTACAATGATGGGTTCCACTATGTGCTGCACTATGTGACGGCCAGGGAGATGTACAACCTGGTGCGTGCGGCTGCGGCGGGTAAAACGGGGGACCCGCGGCAATATCTGGATTGGGTGATTCCTCCTTACGAATCGTCCCGTCGGCCTGTCATTCAACCATGAAACAAGTTATCCGAAAAGGTTTGAAACACATCATTGTGGAGGACGTTCCCGATCCGGTTGTTATCCCGCATCATGTGTTGGTGCGTCCTTCGTATTCGCTGATCAGCAGCGGGACCGAGACCGCCAGCATTCACACAGACAGCGTGATGAAAGAGGTGGCGGATAATCCGTCGCACATCAAGAAGGTGTGGGATGTGATGAAGAACGCCGGACCCCTAAGCACGATTCGCGAGGTGCGGGCCAAGTTCAGCGAGTACGCAGTGCTGGGATATTCGGGCGCGGGCGTTGTGGCGGAGAAACATCCGACGGTGACTGACCTGGAAGTCGGCGAACGTGTGGCGTACGGCGGCGAAGGCACGGGCCACGGCGAGACCATTCTCACCGGCAGAAATCTGGTTGCGGGAGTTCCCGATTCGGTGCCGTTCGAACATGCTTGCTTTGCGACGCTGGGCAGCATCGCGATGAACGCCGTGCGGATCGCCAATGTCGGGATGGGCGAGACTGTGGCGGTGATCGGCCAAGGGCTCGTGGGGCAACTCGCCAGCCAGTTGGTGCGTGTCCAGGGCGGCGTGGTGGTGGCTATCGATCTGAAGGCGGATCGCGTCCAACTGGCGAAGTCGTTAGGGGCCGAGCACGGCATGTTGGGCGATGGTGCAGTGCGCGAATCCGTGAACGCACTGACCAACGGACGCGGTGTGGACTGCGTGATTGTGGCGGCGGCGGCGAAGTCGGCTGGGCCTTGCCAACAAGCGCTGCAGATCTGCCGGGATCGCGGACGAATTGTAGTGGTGGGCGCGGTAGAGATGAGTTTCCCGTGGGGTGAGATGTACATGAAGGAGATTCAGCTTTTCATGTCGCGCGCCTATGGGCCTGGCAGTTACGATCCGTTGTATGAGAAGAAAGGGATCGACTACCCTATCGCATATGTTCGATGGACGGAGAACCGCAACATGGAGGAGTTTCTCCGGTTGCTGGGCGCCGGCCGCGTACAGGTGCAACCTCTGGTGACCCATTCGCTGCCGCTGGAACAGGCGACTGAGGCGTATGAGACGATTCTCAATCCGGCTTCCGGAAGTCTTGCCGTGTTGTTGAAGTATCCGGCGGCTGTCGAAAAGCCGGCTGCGTTTGCGCCTATACGAAAGGTTTCCATTGGACCGGCCGCGGACGGGAAGCAGTTGCGCGTGGCACTGGTGGGTGCGGGCAACCTGGCGCGTTGGGAGCATCTGCCTAATCTTCAGAAGATTGACGGCGTTGTGCTGCACGCGGTGTATTCGGCAAGTGGAGTGCGCGGAAAGAGCTATGGCGTTCGGTTTGGCGCGGCTTACTGCTGCTCGGAATATGACGAGATTCTGAAGGACCCATCCATCGACATCGTGCTGATCGTGAGCCGCAATCAGGACCATGCGCCTCAGGCCCTGGCCGCGTTGCGCGCGGGCAAGGACGTCTTCGTAGAGAAGCCGATGGCCTTGACCGATGCCGAATGCGCCGATCTGCGGCGTGCTGTCGACGAGAGCGGCAAGCAACTGACGGTTGGGTTCAACAGGCGCTATG
>JANXXV010000025.1 GCA_025350445.1 Bryobacteraceae bacterium
ACCGTGTGCCGGAGATGTGGCGGAAGGGAGAAAAGCGGCAATTTGTGGGGGAGGGTAAGATTCCTTGGCAGACGCTAACGCCGAACTCAGAGCACACGTGGCTAGTGCTGGAGCACGCGGACGAGTATGGAAGCTGCGTGCGGATCGACGATTTGTTTAAGATATCCGGACGTGGGCTTGAATCGACCCGCGACGAAGTAGTCTACGACTGGAACTCTGAGAAGCTGCTTCAAAGAATCAAGAACTTTGCGAAAGACTACAACGGTGAAGTTGATCGATATCATCGCGAACGCGAAGAACTATGGCCGGATCACATTAAATGGAGCAGCAGCCTTAAAAAGCACCTCTTGACGCGACGCTATATTGGTTTCGCGGATACTGCATTTCGCCTGTGCCTCTGGCGTCCATTCGCGAAGAAGTTCGTTTACTTTGACCGCCTCGTAATCCATAGAATTGGCATGTGGCCGGACGTCCACGGGCTGGCTTTGTGCGTGACGTCCCACAGTCAGGCGCCATTTTCGGTCTTAATGACAGACGTTGTCCCGGAACACGCGGTGGGCTCACGAGCGGGTCAATGCTTCCCACTGTTACACCTGAAAGACTCCGCCCTCACCCAATTCCGCCAGCACTATTCCGACGACTCGATCACAAAGGAAGCCATCTTCCAGTACCTCTATGCGCTGCTCCACCACCCCGGTTACCGGGAACGCTACGCGGCGAATCTGAAACGCGAACTCCCGCGTATCCCATTCGCGCCCGTCTTCACCGCCTTCGCCATTGCCGGGAAAGAACTGGCGCGGCTGCATGTCGAGTATGAATCGCTCGACCCGTGGCCGCTGGAATTCATCGAACGCAAAGGTGTTCCCTACTCCGAGCGCGTGACCAAAATGAAGCTCAGCGCGGACAAACAATTCCTGCAAGTCAACGAGTCGTTAACGCTGGGAGGCATACCGCCGGAGACGTTCGAGTACCGCCTAGGCTCACGCTCAGCTCTCGACTGGATCATCGACCAGTATCAAGTGAAAGGCGAATCCGATCCGAACCGCGAAGACGATCCGAGCTACATTGTCCGCTTGGTTGGGCAAGTGGTACGAGTGAGCATTGAGACGACGCGGATCGTACAAGGGCTCCCGGATTATCGCTAGCCCTGCGGTGTTGGCCGCCGTGCTACGATTTCCGCGTTATCCATCAACGTTAATCAGTGTTGATTAAAGGAAGTAATACCTTGAGAACCACAAAAATCACCACCAACCAGATCCCAATAACTGAAGCCCAGGTCACTTTTGGCGTTGTCGTCAAGCGCATTCATCTAAATGGCGGGTACTTCATTTCGGAGCAGGATTGCATCCCGTTGCCGGACTGCCGACTTAAGACGAACTCAAAGACTTCCTCGAACTTCGTGATCCGAAGGTCATGCAGCAGATTGCAGCAACTAAGAAAGACTACGATGCGTGCCGTGTTCGCGATGGGCGGAATCCGCTCAACGAACTGAAGAGTGCGCGGGCCACCAAAGGCACGAAAGGTGCCAAGAATCGCGCTAAGATTGCCTAACACGTGAGGCCTCGATTTCAAATCCTTGCGACCGCCGGTTTCTCACGATCACTCAAGAAGCTTGCTAGCCAAGAACCCTGAAATTCCCGAAGTTTATGGGGCAATGCTTGCAGTGTTACAACACGACCCCCTTAACGATTCCCGACGGCACCCGATCAAAAAGCTTACCAACATTGACGTAGGGCAATGGCGTATTCGTTCTGGTGTATACCGCCTTCGTTATGATGTCCCCAGTGACACCGTGGTGCTTCATGCCATCAACCGTCGAAGCAACGCGTATTGACAATAAGAGCAAGATCGTCGCCGCTAGGGAATTGGGGCAAATGCGGGAAACGCGCCGTCGTGTTCGCCAAGCTGAGTTAGTTTTGAGCTGGGATCGCGCATCGAAATCGTGAATATTCGGCGAACACACGCAGGCAGAACCGTACCTACGGAGGAGACTCCCCCACAGGGTGCCGAGGTCGGAGTACAGGAAAACACGATGCGGTCTCCGTCCGGCGACCACGAGGGATGCCCGCAGGACCAGTTTGTATCGTTTGTGAGTGGCCGCTGGTGAGTGCCGTCGGCATTCATTACCAATATCTGTTTACCGCCAGATTCATCGAAGGCAATCTGTTTGCCGTCGGGCGACCATGCAGGGGAGCCTCCGATACGGCCTGGATCGGTGAGTTGAAGGTCGTGGGATCCGTCGGAATTTGCGACGTGGACTGACCACTTGCCGCGGGGAAAGTCTACCGCGAAGGCGATTTTCTTTCCGTCCGGCGACCAGGCTGGCGTAAACGCATTACGAATTAGCAGCCGTAGTTCGCCTTTGCCGTCCGCGGGTAGAAGGAAGATACCAGCCCCTGTTGCCTGATCCGCGGTTTGCGAAGGATTGACCGCCGCCTGGGGCAGACACCCGATGGCGAGTGTTTTTCCGTCAGGGGACCACGCTGTGCTGTAGATTACCGGCTCCAAGAGTCGAAGTAAATGGCGGTTTTTGCCGTCACCGTCCATTATAGATAGCTCGATGGGATGATGCGACTCGAATTCCTTAGTCTCGCGATAGGCCGGTTTTGTTCCTAAAATGGAATCGTGGATGAACAGGATTTTCCGTCCATCCGGGGACCAGTTTGGAGTATGGCTATGCCCGTCATTGGTGGGTGCACGGACGTTCGATCCATCGGCTTTCATGGAATAGATGTCGTTGATTGGCCACGGAGCGCTGCCATCCGGCGCGTGTGTATAAACGATTGTTCCAGCGTTTTGCTGTTGGGCGGAGGCAATACATAGGACGAGAGCAGCGATTCCCAACCTTCCGGTGGCGCTGCTGAATGACGCAGCGCCATGCACGATGGCGGACATGTCTCTACTTCTTCGGGGCGTAGGGTCCAACTTCGGGCTTGCCTTGTGTATCCTTGAGGGTCCCAAGTTCAGCGGCAACGCCGCGAGCAATGGCGGCCGTCTCACTAGCATTTTGGAAGCAAGTGAAATCAGGCCGGTCGCGCCATGCAAACGGACCGCACAGCCGCTTGCCCGCGCCAAGCGCGGCGTCGTGCACGATGTTGATCAGGCGCTCGTAGTCGGGTGTGCCTTGCTTGTAGCCTGAGAAATTGCCGAGATCTCCGCTAGCGGCAAAGATGGCGGTCACGCCGGGAATGCCGGCGATTTCGCGCGCGGCCACTGCGCCATCGAGCGTCTCAATCATCTCGATCAGCACCACGTTTTCGTTGATGGTGTTCCGATAGCCGCCCGGGACGTTGCCCCACATACCGGGATCGAAGGCCTGGCCGCCGCCCTGGCTGCGCTTGCCAAGCGGCGGGAACATGGTCCAGTCCCTGGCGGCTTTGCCCTCTTCCACTGAGCGCACGGTTGGAATCACGATCACTAGCGCGCCGAGATCCATGGCGTGTTGAATTTCCCGTTCATCGGTGTAGGCCACACGGGCGCCGGGGACTGCTTTGGCGTGCGGACAGGCCTTCCACATACGGCCGACGGATTCCCAATCGCGCGGGGAGTGCTGCATCTCAACCCAGATGAAGTCATAGCCGGCGTTTGCCATGGCGCAATACGTTTCCGGACTGTCGGAACTGAAGACGGTGCCGCCGGTCACTTTCTCACCCCGCATCATTTTGAGCATGACTGGATTCCAGACTTTGGAATTCGGCGCCACATCGTAGGCGGGGCCGTACTTCCATTTAGCCGGATCGAGCATTCCCTGATTGACTGCGCCGGGAAGAGCTTTGGTGATGGCGCCGGTGTCTTTGCCTGTGGGGGCGGCGAGGGGGAAATGCAATTTTCCCGCATCCGCGTTATTTGCGTAGGGGTCCGCCGTAGCGGGTGGAGGAGCCTGCGCCTGAGCGTGGGAAACCACTGATCCGAGCGCTGCGGTAAGCGCCACTGCTAGAAATTGACGATTCATTTCGAACTCCCTTTTCGTTTCCTGGTGGACCGTCGCGGCGGAATGTGGCCGTGGCGCGGTCGGTCTTGGAATATACTATCAGGCGCGGGCGCTTGGCGTGCTGGTTTCCTGCCAGTGCACAATTCCAAGGAGAGTTGGGAGCGTT
>JANXXV010000029.1 GCA_025350445.1 Bryobacteraceae bacterium
CCCAACCCAACCCAACCCAACCCAGGACGGCGGACGCCCTCGTCCGCGCGCGACCCCCAGGTCGCGCTCTTCCATACGCGCAACCGGCGAGGTGCGCGTGGACCCTATAATGAGAGATAGGGAGACAACAATGGAAGTCGAAATGAAGATTCGCGGCTTGACGATGGATCCTGTGACCCAGATGCCTATCGTCGTGCTGAAGGACGTGAACGGCGGTACGGTATTGCCGATCTGGGTAGGAATCTTCGAAGCCAACGCAATCGCGTTGGAAATTGAGAAAGTTTCGACTCCGCGTCCGATGACGCACGACTTGATCAAGACAGTCTTGATGGGTTTGAACGCCGGCGTGAAGAAGATTGTAGTGAGTGAGCTGAAGGACGACACCTTCTACGCGCTGATCTGGCTGGAGAAAGACGGAGAGTTGATCAGTGTGGACTCGCGGCCAAGCGATGCACTCGCTCTGGCGCTGCGGCTGGACTGCCCAATCTATGTGGAAGACTCCGTTCTGAAGAGTTCCAAGACCACCGCGTCGGTCAGCGATAAGGTGCAGAGCGAAGAGTTGAAGAAGTGGCTGGAAGGTTTGAACGACGAAGACCTCGGCCGTTACAAGATGTAGGCAGTGACAGCCAAGCTGGAAAGACTGGTGGCAGCAGGTATCCAACTGCTGCCCACCGTTGAAATCACCACACACTTCGTCTTCGAGCGCGACGGCTTCGTAGCCTTGGTAGAACGCCGCGGCGAAGGCTTCGGCGGCATTGGCAGCGCCGGCCGGCTTACGGAAAAAGGAATCGCCCCGCTCGTGTTGCGCGGCGGCGAGTCGTATTTCGTGGCGAAAGGCTTTGAGCAACCCGCCACCGCGCAAGAGGTAGACGGGATCCGCCGCTTCCAAGCCGACCTGACGTTTGCGCTAAGCGAATCTGCTGCCGGGGTGTAGCAGCCGCACCGGCAGGGTGACAATCGCCCAAACCAACGCGAGCGCTCCGCCCACCGCAATCCCCACAATCCGGAAGGGCAACAAGAGCAGCCACACGATTGGATACATCACCAGGGCCAGCAACGCCAACGGCCAGGAAACTACAAACAACAAGCACCACAGTAGGAACGTGATCATAGCTCGGTCCATTTCATAGTACGCAACCGGAAGCGAAAAGTTCAGTCGAAAAACCAAGCCTGGTGTACGATTGTACACAGGACGATGGAGTATGAGTGGGACCTGAAGAAAGCTCGTTTGAACTTTGATAAGCACGGTGTGCATTTCTCGGATGCCCTGTCCGTTCTTGAAGATACCGGGGCTTTGTCGATCACGGAGGAATCGGTCGATGGGGAAGAGCGCTCAATCACGATCGGGGCAGACCTGCTCGGACGCATTTTGCTTGTGGTCTACACTTGGCGCAGCAGCAGGGTTAGGTTGATCTCGGCCCGTCCGGCGACGCCCAGAGAACGGCGCCATTACGTAGGGGACTTATGAAAAAAGAGTACGACTTCACAAACGCAAAACGTGGATCGGTCGTCACGCCGCCGCCAGGCAAAACACGCGTGACGATCCGCCTCGATAACGAAATCCTGGATCGGTTCCGCAATCAGGTCGATGAATCCGGCGGCGGGAACTACCAAAAGCTGATTAACGACGCCCTTCGTGAATACCTGGCTCGCCAACGCGAACCGCTGGAAACGACAATTCGGCGGGTGATTCGGGAAGAACTTCGGCGAGCGGGCTAAGCCCGTGGTGAGCGGATGACCTGGAGATGCGCCTGTTCACTTGCAGTGATGTAGTAATGGCGCCAATCATAAGGGAAAGGGCGCTTCTCAGTCGGGCTTACCGCTATTGCAGCCCGCCGTCCCCGTTCGGTCCGAATCATGATTGGCAGGCGTGGCCACACTGACGGGTAGGCTGAACGTTCAACGGCTTTCCGGACGCAACCTCGAAGCTGCACTCCTCCAGCAACTTCTCGGGCGCATCGCCGCGCCCGATTCCCTCACACCCGCCTTACAGCGCTCCGTCCGCATGGTACGAACTGCGAACCAGCGGGCCGGCTTCCACATGCGCAAAGCCCATCTCCCGCCCGAGCCGCTTGAATTCGGCGAACTCCTCCACCGGGACGTAGCGCAGAATCGGCAGATGCTTCAACGACGGTCGCAGGTACTGGCCCAGCGTCAAAATATCGACGCGATGCGCGTGCAAATCCCGCATTACAGAAAGCACTTCTTCCGGTGTTTCACCCAGGCCCAGCATCAAGCCGGACTTGGTCGGAATGTTCGGACGCAGCCGCTTGGCATACTCCAGCATTTCCAGCGACCGTTCGTACCGCGCTCCCAGCCGCACTTGCCGATACAGCCGCGGTACGGTTTCCGTGTTGTGGTTCAGCACATCGGGTTGTGCGTCCATCACGATTTCCATCGCCGCCTGCGAACCCTGGAAATCGGGCACCAACACTTCCACGCGGCAATCGGGAATGCGCCCGCGGATGGCACGGATCACCATGGCGAACAACTCGGCGCCGCCGTCTTTGCGATCGTCCCGGTTCACGCTGGTGATCACGGCGTACTTCAGTCCAAGGATCTGGCACGCCTCGGCAACGCGGCGCGGTTCGTCGTAGTCCACCGCCAGCGGCGCGCCTTTCTGCACCGCGCAGAAACCGCAGCGGCGCGTGCAGACGTTGCCCAGAATCATGAACGTGGCCGTGCGGCGGTTCCAGCATTCTCCTACATTCGGACACGCCGCGCTCTCACACACTGTGTGGAGTTTCAGGTCCGTCACCAGCTTCTTCAGCTCGCGGTAATTTTCTCCAACAGGGGCCGGCGCGCGCAGCCACGGTGGGCGCTGGACTTTGGGAGCAATGGTAACTAGCACTATGACTTCATTCTACCGTGAGCAACGCGGCCAGCCGGTTCTCGAGAATCATTGCCGGTTCAAATCCTTCGATCCGCAGATAAGCCGCGGAAGCCGATTCCAGCGCCGCTTGCGGGATCAGGCCGATGAGTTCACTGGCGTTGACGCTGGTCCCAAGCGTCTCCGCCTCGCGCTGGATCTCATCGAACACCAGGCGCATCGGAGTGACTTCGAAATCGGTCAGGTTCATGGAGACCTGCGCCTGGTTGCGCGATGCCAGCATCAACCCCAGCGCTTTGACGTGCGGAAACCCTCCGCTGGATGCGCGAATCTTTCGTGCGATCGCCTTCGCAACGCTAACGTCGGCCGTCGTGAGGTTCACGTTCCAGGCGATCAGAAACTTGCGCGCACCTACCGCGACCGCGCCCGCCGTGGCATGGAATCGCGGGCCGCCGATGTCCGGTACGCTCCTGGCAGCATCACGCCGCACGTTCTCCAGCCGCTTCCGATTCTCACATCGGGCCGCCGCTTCGTACAGATACACCGGCACTCGCAGGCGCCGCCATATCTCTTCTCCGGCTGCTTCGGCCAACCTGGCGCAACCGGCGAGCGGGATCCCGCGAACAGGCACGAATGGCACAACATCGGCCGCGCCGATGCGGGGATGCACGCCTTGATGCCGGTTCAGATCGATCAGCGCAACGGCCTTCTCCACACCCCGGACGGCCGCCTCCACACTCCGATCCGGAGAGCCCGCGAACGTGATCACCGAACGGTTGTGATCGGCGTCCATGGTTTGATGCAGCACCGCGATCCGGGGAACGGACGCGATCGAATTGGCGATAGCGTCTACGATGGAAGGATCGCGCCCTTCGGAAAAGTTAGGCACGCACTCGACTATTTCTTCCGCTCCCACGTGACCTCGGATTCGTTGTAGATGACTTCGCCTCTGCGCATGGTGGTGGACACCAGATTCACTCCAGAATAGTACGTGATTTCCCGGTAGTCCGCCACGTTGAGGATGATGAGATCGGCGTCCTTTCCAAATTGCAGCGAGCCGCAACGGCCGTCGCTGCGGATGGCATGGGCTGCGTTAATCGTTGCCGCGGAAATCGCTTCGGCGGGCGAAAGCTTCAACCTGTTGCAGGCGATGGACACGATGTTCTGCATGTTGTAACCGGGCATTCTGCCGTGGTGAAACCCGCTGGCGATTGCCACAGCCGCACCGCGATCGATCAACAAACGGGCCGGCGCCGGACGGTCCGCGGCGCCGTAAAGTAAGTCGGCGGGCAATACAGTGGCGATCACGGCCGACCGCGCCAGCAGATCGGCGTCGTCCGCGTTGGCGTGATTTAGTCCATCGGCACTGGCTGCTTCCATCTCCACGGCCAGACGGACGCCGCCTTGAGGCGCCGTCCGTTCCGCGTGAACCTTCGGAATCAGGCCCAGCCGGCGGGCCGCCTGCAGATAACCCCGTGCCGCATCTATTGAGAATCCGGCCGGGCTACAAAAGACGTCTGCGAATCTGGCGAGTTTTCGGCTGGCCACCTTCGGCAGAAATGTGGATTGGACCCATTCCAGATAGGCGGCTTGATTTTGATTGAACTCCGGCGGTGTGATGTGCGCTCCCAGATAGGTGGAAACCACACTAATGGGGTTCTGATCCACCTCGGCCAGCACGCGCAGGATCTTCAACTCCGAGGAGTCGTCCAGACCGTAGCCGGATTTGCCTTCGAGCGTGGTGGTGCCGTGAC
>JANXXV010000041.1 GCA_025350445.1 Bryobacteraceae bacterium
TCACCTACGCGCGGCGCCGGGGAATGCGCATCATCGGCCCGAACTGTCTGGGCATAATGAGCCCGTTCGCCGGTCTCAACGCCACCTTCGCATCGGAGGGCGCGCAACCAGGCAACGTCGCCTTCCTCAGCCAGAGCGGCGCACTGTGTACCGCAATGCTGGATTGGAGCGGGAAGGAATGCATCGGTTTCAGTGCGTTCTTTTCAGTGGGCGCGATGCTCGATGTCGGCTGGGGCGACCTGATCCAATACCTGGGCGACGATCCGAAGACCACCAGCATTGTCCTCTACATGGAAACCATCGGCGATGCGCGTTCCTTTCTCTCGGCCGCGCGCGAGGTGGCCCTTACCAAGCCGATCATCGTCATCAAAGCCGGCCGCACCGAGGCCGCCGCCAAGGCCGCCTCGTCGCATACCGGTTCCCTTGCCGGTAGCGATGAAGTTCTCGATGGCGCATTCGAGCGTTGCGGCGTGCTGCGCCTCAACAGCCTCGCCGACGTCTTCTACATGGTGGAAGTGCTGTCCAAACAGCCGCGTCCAAACGGTCCGCGCCTGACCATACTTACGAATGCGGGCGGCCCCGGGGTGCTGGCAACCGACGCACTCATCGCCGCCGGTGGACAGCTTGCGGTACTCTCAGCCCATACGCTGGAATCGCTCGATGCCATCCTCCCGCGGCATTGGAGCCATGCGAATCCGGTAGACATCCTGGGCGATGCCACTCCGGACCGCTACGCCAAGGCGCTCGAAATCATTGCCAAAGATTCCCAGAGCGACGGGCTGCTGGTGATCATGACGCCGCAAGGAATCACCGAGCCCACCAGTGTGGCCGAGGTTCTTGCCCCATACGCCAGGAAGACGCGCAAGCCGCTGATCACCAGTTTCATGGGCGCCGAATCCGTACACGCCGCCATCAACGTTCTGAACCGCGCGGGCATCCCCACTTTCTCCTATCCCGATACGGCCGCGCGCGCGTTCCAATATCTATGGAGTTACACCGATCATCTCCGGAGCCTTTACGAGACTCCATCGATGCCGGACTTCCGTGTTTCCTCAGCCCGCGTGATGGCCGCCGGGAAAATCGTCGCCCGCGCGCGAGCCGAACAAAGGACACTGCTCGACGAATTCGAATCGAAGCAAGTGCTAAGCGCCTATGGCATCCCGGTGGTAGGCACAACGGTGGCGCTGACGGAAGAGGAGGCCGTAGAGGCGGCCGGGAGCACCGGCTTTCCGGTAGTGCTGAAACTGCTCTCAAAGACCATTACACACAAGACCGACGTGGGCGGAGTGAAGCTTAATTTGACCAGCCCGGCTGCGGTGGGTGAAGCATTTCGCGACATTCGGAAGTCGCTGATGGAACGTGCATCCGAGTCCGATTTTCAGGGTGTCACCGTTCAGCCCATGGTGCAATTCGAAGGCTACGAATTGATTCTGGGCAGCAGCATCGATTCCCAATTCGGCCCCGTTCTTCTCTTCGGTTCCGGAGGCCGGCTCGTCGAGGTATACAAAGATCACGCCCTGGGACTGCCGCCGCTGAACACAACTCTGGCCCGCCGCTTGATGGAGCGGACCAGGATCTGGACCGCGCTGAATGGCATCCGCGGCCGCGCCCCCGTGGATGTTCACAGGCTCGAAGAGATTCTGGTCCAGTTCAGTGAGCTAGTCATCTCGCAGCCGTGGATCAAGGAGATCGACATCAATCCCTTGCTTGCCGGCGCCGAAGGTCTGATCGCCTTGGATGCCCGCATTGTTCTCCATTCCATCGGCACCGCGGAGGCAGACCTGCCCCGTCCCGCTATTCGCCCCTATCCATTGGACGAAGTGAAGACGGTGACTCTGTTTGACGGCACCGGCATCCTGGTTCGCCCCATCCGTCCCGAGGATGAGCCGCGGATGATTGCCTTCCACGCCAGCCTGTCCGAACGGACCGTGTATCAAAGATACTTTTCGGCCATAAAGCTGGAGACACGAACGGACCACGAACGGCTCTCCCGCATCTGCTTTGCCGACTACGACCGCCAAATGGTATTGGTCGCCGAACGCGAAGGCTCGATAATCGGCGTCGCGCGCCTGGTGCGCATCCCCGGCAGCAACTGCGTCGAATTCGCCATCGTAGTCGCCGACGCCTACCAACGGAAGGGACTCGGACGCCTGCTGACAGCGGCGCTGCTCGACTTCGCCCGCCGCGAAAAGGTGGTCAAGGTGATCGCCGATATACTCCCCGGAAACCGCGAGATGCAGGACTTCTGCCGGCGGATGGGCTTTTCCCTGCGCTCCAACACACCAGACAACACGGTGCGCGCTGAACTGATTCTCTAATCTGATTCCAACTCCCCCGCACCGGGCCAGACACCCAAGCCAGCCGAGACACCCAAGCCAGCCCAGACACCTAAGCCAGCCCAGACACCCAAGCCAGCCCAGATACCCAAGCCAGCCCAGACACGCAAGGTGGGGCAGACGCCTGCGGCTGCCCGCGACCCCCGGTCGCGCTCTCGCGCTAGCCGTCAAAACCTCACACTGATCGGAATACACTAGAGCGATGAAGCTCTTGCCACTACTGCTGCTGTGTGCCACCGCGGCCTGCCCCGCCGGCTCGATCGATGCTTTCGGAATTCACTGGACCGTGCCGCTCGCCTCTGAATGGAAGGTGGAACAAGACGGCTCCCTTCGATTGGTAACCCATCGAGGCCCGGATAACGACAAGCCCCGCCGCCCGCGGCAGTTCGCACTTTCAGACAAGGAGTACGGTTCCTTCCAGTTGGAAGCAGACGTGAAGGTGCTGGATCGATCGCTGATTATCGTGTACGCATACAAAGACGAAGCGCACTTCAACTATGCGCATCTTTCCACCGATACCGGCGCGAAGCAGCCCGTACACAACGGAGTCTTTCACGTGTTCGGCGGGGAGCGCGTTCGCATCAGCTCAACCGAAGGCCCGCCGTCGTTCGCCGCCGTGGACGA
>JANXXV010000093.1 GCA_025350445.1 Bryobacteraceae bacterium
TGAACTCGAGGCCGCCCGGCGGCAGGCTTCGATGGCGGCGGGCCAAGCCAAGGCCGATGCCACCAAACACGCCGAAGACCTTGCGAAGCGTCTGCAGACGGAAACCGCCCGTGTAGAAAAACAGCAGCAACAGATCAAGACCGATCTCACGCAGCAGGTTGGTGAAGTAGCCACACAAGCGAATGCCAAGATTGGCGAAGTGAACGCTGAAGTGGGAACGGTGAAGACGGAAGTCGCCGCCAATAAATCGGAATTGGAGAAGACCATTGCCGACTTGAAACGGACGAGCGGCGATCTCGGCGTCCAGAGCGGACTGATCGCAACAAATGGCAAAGAGCTCGCAGCGCTGAAAGCTCTGGGCGAAAGAAACTACTTCGAGTTTAATCTCACCAAAACCAAAGAGCCTCGCAAAGTGGGCGACATAACAGTGCTGCTGAAGAAGACCGATCCGAAGAAGAACAAATATACAATTGAGCTGGTCGCCGACGATAAACGGGTGGAGAAAAAGGACAAGAACTTGAACGAACCAGTTCAGTTCTATGTGGCCAAAGCCCGTCAACCCTATGAGATCGTTGTGAATGAAGTGAAGAAAGATCAGATCATCGGCTATTTGACTACGCCAAAAGTGCAGACCTCCCGGAACTAATTGCGTAGAAACCCCGCAGGGTACGTTTCGACGTACCCCATGCCCCCCGCGCCTTCAGTAACTTGCAGATTGTTGGCTTTGGCCCGCTAAATGCCTTCTAAGGTGTTTGAGGGAGAATCTGCTAATGTCCCAAGACACTGGAACGCGGACACCGCTTCTTTTGCACGCCACGCTAATTCTGATCGCGATAAATTTCGCAATCGTCCTTTGGTTTTATATATCTCCCAACATCGCCCCTTCCGCCCGGCTGGAACGGGCTCCGCAAAGCTACGACGTTTTCGCGGATAAAGGATCCTCCTTTGAACCTGATCGCATCGAGAGCAGGCGGAAAAGCGCAAAGCTACCTAAGAAACTGGAACCAGTAGTCGCTCAGATCATTCCGGAGGCGACAATTCCTCCATCCGGCAGCGATAACTAGGCGGCCTGCGGCTAACCGGACTAAGTTTTCGTACCTTAACTGCAGTATCCCAGCTTACTGTACAGCGCCCCCCTCCCTGCGGCTTGACCCGCCAATCATAGTACTTTCCTAAGAATTATCCGCTAGCGCGGGTCGGCATCGTAGGTTAAACTGTAGTCGTTCCAATCACTTATGTTCACAAACGCGAAGATCTACGCGGCAGTCCTACTCTCGCTAGGATTCTTAGTGCTGGCCGGGGCGTTTGGCGACGGCTGGCTGGTGGATGCTACCCGATTCGCCTGCTATCTTTCGCTTGCGGTTCTATCTTCGGCTTTAAAAGTCGGGTTGCCGGGGGTCGCCGGTTCCATATCGTTCGCGTTCCTGTTTGTGCTGATAGGAATGGTGGACCTCAGCTTCCCTGAAACGCTGGTCATCGGCGTGACATGCGTCCTGATTGAAGTGGTATGGCACCCGAAACGGCGCTTGACCATATGGCAGGTCTTGCTGAGCGTCTCGAATGTTTCAGTGGCGATCGCCTGCGCCAATGTCGTTTTCAACTGGTCGATTCTTAGTTCACACGGCATCCCGATGCCTGCGCGTCTGGTGCTGGCGGCAAGCGTGTTCTTCCTGGTAAACACATTTGTCATGTCGGCTCTGGTCTCGCTGAACGAGGGTTATTCATTGATCAGAACCTGGCGCGAAAGCTATTTCTGGTCATTCCCGTATTATCTTGGCGGCGCTGCCATCGCGCTGGCCTTTCATCAGATCAGCGAAACCGTGGGATGGCCCGCGGCGTTGCTGTTGCTGCCGCTGGCTCACTTGTTTCACCGGGCCTACTCTCTGCACCTGGCACGCATGGAGGACGGCAAGAGGCACGCCGAGCAGATGGCGTCCGTTCACCTTCGAACCATTGAGGCACTGGCGCTGGCCATTGAGGCCAAAGATAACACCACCAGCGACCACCTGAGGCGAGTGCAGGTTTACGCCATGGAAATAGGCCGTGAACTCGGATTGAACGAAGGGGAACTGGAAGCCTTACGCGCGGCCGCGCTGCTGCACGACATCGGCAAACTGGCGGTGCCGGAATACATCATCTCTAAACCCGGCCGCCTGACCCCGGAAGAATTCGAGAAGATGAAGATCCACACCGTGGTCGGCGCTGAGATTCTGGAGCATGTGCAGTTTCCCTATCCGGTTG
>JANXXV010000132.1 GCA_025350445.1 Bryobacteraceae bacterium
CACAAATTTCACGAAGGTCTGTTGCCCGGCAAGTTCTATACGCATGTCGGCGACACCGTGCCTCATCAGTTCGTATTCTTCAGTTTCTATTTCATGATGACCGGCCTTCACGGTCTCCATATCCTAGGTGGAATGGGCGCAATCACCTGGATCTTCTTCCGGGCCAAACGGGGCGATTTCAACCATGAATACTACACGCCGATCGATTTGGTGGGTCTGTATTGGCACTTGGTCGATTTGATCTGGATCTACCTGTTCCCGCTGCTGTACCTGATTAGTTGAGAAATATTTCATGAGCGAAACAACACATACGAACACCCACGACAGTCACGAGGCAAATGCGCCGAAGATCTACGCGGCGGTGCTTGGCGCACTTCTGATATTGACTTTCATCACCGTTGCCGCATCAAAGGTACAGTTCGGTTCGGGCATGGTGAACGTCGTAATCGCGCTTACCATCGCCACCATTAAGGCGACTCTGGTGGCGCTCTTTTTCATGCATTTGATTCACGACAAGGCGATGAACTCCATCATTTTGGTGGCCGGGTTCGCATTTCTTGGCGTCTTCCTCGGTTTCTGTTACACCGATCAGGCTACGCGCGACGATTTGAAGCCTTTGGGGTTGAAGGTTAAGCCCCCGGTGGTCGCAGGCGCACCCGGCGGCGCGGGCGCTGCACCGGCCGCTGCTCCCGCGGTACCGGCGACCGAGCCGCCTCATTAGATTTTCCCGGTATTCAGAGCAACTGGACGGGCCGGTCTGCGAAGTTCAAAGGAAGTCCCCGGCGCCGGCCGCAACTCCTGGTCCTGATATTGCAGTTGGTAAAGCTTCCAGTAAATGCCGCGCATCGCCAGCAACTGTTGATGCGTGCCCGTCTCGCGCAGCCGTCCCTTGTGCATCACGAAAATCCGATCCGCGCGTTGAATAGTGGAAAGGCGGTGAGCAATGATGATGGACGTCCTTCCCTCCACCAGTCTCCCCAACGCCTCGCGCACGCGAATCTCGGTGTCAGTATCCACGCTCGACGTCGCCTCGTCCAAAATAAGAATCCGCGGATCGTGCGCCAGCGCACGGGCAAAGCTAATCAGTTGCTTCTGCCCGGTGGAAATACCACTCCCCCGTTCCCGCACAGGTTCGTCAAAACCCAGCGGAAGCCGGTCGATGTAGTCCTTCAGATTAACTTTTTCAACGGCCAGCTCCAGAGCGTCGTCCGTAATGCCTCCAGTACCCAGGCGGATGTTGTCGGCAATCGTTCCGGAGAATAGATACGGGTCCTGCAACACGATGCCAAACTGCCGCCGCAGTTCGAGAAGATCAAAATCGCGGACGTTCACTCCGCCAATCCGGATGGAGCCCTTCCGCACGTCATAAAATCGCAGCAGTAGACTCGTGAGGGTGGTCTTTCCCGCGCCCGTGTGTCCCACAACCGCGATGGTCTCGCCGGCTCCGATGGTAAAACTGACGTCCTGAAGAACCCAATCGTCGCCATTGTAGGCGAACCAGACATGATCGAACTCGATCGACACCGGCAAACTGGATACGGGCGTCTTCACGGCGGGCGACACGATTGCGGGCTCAGTGTCCAATAGCTTGAAGATTCGCTCCGAGGCCGCCATGGCGCCCTGCAGGATGTTGTATTTCTCGCTCAGGTCCTGAATAGGACGGAAGAAACGCATCCCATATTGCAGGAAGGCGACCCACGCGCCTAGTGTCAGCGCGCCGCCGCGAACTTTGAAGCCGCCATAAGCGAGCAGCAGCGCCAGCGCGAGCATACTCAGGAATTCGATCACCGGATAGAACCAGCCGTAGGCGAAGATAGAATCCTTGAACGCATCCATGTGGTCGTGATTGATGCCGCGGAATTCCTCGGCGCTGCGCGCCTCGCGGTTGAACAACTGCAACACCGGCATGCCGTTGACGTGCTCCTGCAGATACGCGTTGATGCGGGCGATGGCAACGCGAATGCGCCTGTAGCTGCTTTGCACCGCGCGCCGGAATATGCCGGTAATCAGAACCACCAGCGGCACCACAAGAAGCAGCAACCCCGTCATCCCGGGGCTCATGCGGAACATCGCCAGCGCCACGAAGCTCAGCATCAGCAAATCGCCCAGAATTGTCACCAGTCCCGATGTGAACAGATCGTTCAATACGTCCACGTCAGTGGTAACCCGTGTCACCAGACGCCCCACCGGATTGCGATCGTAATAGGCCACGTCCAGCTTCTGCATGTGCTCCATCAATTGATGCCGCAGATCGGACATGGCATTCTGGCCGGTCCACTGCATCAGGTAGGTCTGCCCAAATTCCATCAATAGATTCACCAGCAAGGCCAGCAGATAGAGGGAGGAGACTTGCGCCAGACCTATCCAGGGATCCACTGACAGATAGCCGTCAAGCGGACCGCGCGCCGTTGCCACTTGGCCCGGTAACAGATAGCGGTCAATCGCCAGCTTGGTTAGTAGCGGCCCTGCCACCTGCACAAGCGAGCCTACACTCAAAAATGCCAGCGAGATTGCAACCGTGGCTTTGTACGGCCGCATGTAGGTCAACAACCGTGCCATCAGGCGGCTGTCGTAGGCTTTCCCGATTACTTCTTCTTCCACTCTACTGAGTTTAGCAGCGGCATTTTTTCCCAATGATAGAGTGGGGAAGAATGGATGGATTGATTGTTGCCGATAAACCCGCCGGCTGGACTTCGCACGATGTAGTGAACCGCATGCGCCGCCTGGCAAATACCAAAAAGGTGGGGCACTTGGGCACGCTCGATCCCGATGCCACCGGGGTGCTGCCGCTGATTATCGGCCGCGCCACCAGGCTTGCACAATACTTCCAGCGGACCGACAAAGTGTATGAAGCGGTGGTACACTTCGGCTGGTCCACCGATAGCTATGACGCAGCCGGCGCTGTCACTTCAGTTGAAACCGCCGTTACCCTCGACCGCGGGCGAATGGAATTGGAATTGGCTTCGTTTCGCGGAAAAATTAGCCAGGTTCCACCGGCGGTTTCGGCCAAGAAGATCGGCGGCACCCCAGCCTACCGCCTCGCGCGCCAGAATATCGCGGTGGAGATGAAGCCGGTGGATGTCGAGATTTTCTCTCTTGAAATCCTGGATTGCGCCGGCGCCGATTTAACTATCCGCGTTCATTCTTCCACCGGAACCTACATTCGCAGCATTGCCCACGATCTGGGCCAGGTGCTGGGTTGCGGGGCATTCCTCAGCCGTCTGCGCCGGGTCTCCGCCGGCGGGTTCGATCTGAGCATGGCCCGAACTCTGGACCAACTTACAGCGTTGGCCGAGGCGGGAAATCTGGCCGAAGCCCTAATTCGATGCGCCGACCTATTGCCGGAATTCCCCAGTGAACTGGTTGACGATTCCACGGCCGGATTCATTCGCCAGGGCAGGGACTTCCGCGTCTCTCCCTTCCGTTCGGAACCCGATGCGAAATTCGTGAAAGCCGTCTCTTATGAGGGTGATCTGGTCGCCATCGGCGAGGCCGTTTTGCCCCATCTGTATCATCCGGTGCTTGTGTTGTAATACTGCTGGTGAAAGAAGTTTAATCTGAACTTCACCTGACATTCATTCGATTTGCTTAGTCTAAAAGATGTGGTTTCTTAGGGCAGTTCTGTTCCTCGTGTTGGGCGCACCGATTCTTACTTCGGTTTCGCAGGCGCAGGAGCAGGAGACTCCGCCCGCTGAACCGAACTACGAATTTTTCTCGGGTACAATTTCGCAATTGCCGTCCGGGCACATTGCCGTGTCACGGACGGTCCCTGGAAAACCCGCCGAGAATCGGAGTTTCCTGATCACCGGCGAGACTAAAATCGAAGGGAAACTGCGGCTTAAGGTTCGCGTGACGGTGGGGTTCAAACCGACCCCCGATGGAGATCTGGCCGTCCGCATCATCGTCCGGCCGCAAGCGAAGAAGCCCTAACTTTTCTTCCGCTCTCGCCGTCTCTTTGCCCACCCTTCTTTGTTTACCTGCCTGCCGCGGCCCAGCGCGAGCGCGTCCGCGGGAACACCCTCGGTAACCACTGAGCCCGCGGCAATATAGCTTCCGCTGCCCAGTTCCACCGGGGCTACCAGCGTGGCATTACTGCCCACAAACACGCGGTCTCCGATGAAGGTCTGGTGCTTGCTCGTCCCGTCGTAGTTACATGTGATGGTGCCCGCGCCAATATTAGCGCCCGCGCCGATCACCGAATCCCCAAGATACGCCAGATGCCCCGCCTTTGAGCCCGCGCCCAGAATGGTTTTCTTCAACTCGACAAAATTCCCGATATGAGCCGCTGCCTTCACATGGTTGCCGGGACGCAGCCGCGCAAACGGGCCGATGGTAGCGGCAGAGTCTATTGTGGAAGATTGAATCAGCGTATAAGGCGCAATCTCCACGCCGTCGCCAAGCTGCGAGTCTCGAATAATGGAGCCGGAACCGATGCGGCAATTCTCCCCGATAGTGGTGTGCCCCAGCAATTGAACGAACGGTTCGATCACTGAATCCATTCCCGCCGCGACGGGCAAATCGATGATCACCGTCTCCGGTTTCTCAATCGTCACGCCGTCGAGCATGAGTTGCCGTACCTTCCGCTCACGGAAGATCCGGTCCACAATGGCCAATTCAATGCGCGTATTGATGCCCATTAACTCATTCGAATCGGCATGTAGCAGCGCGCTCACTTTGTGCCCGGCGCGGTTTAAAAGCTCGACAATGTCGGTGAGGTAGTATTCCTGCGATACCGGGTTCGGCTCTATCCCGGCCAGGTGCTTCCACAGCAGCGCTGCATCGAAGCAATAGATTCCGGAGTTGATCTGGCGCACCGCCCGCTGCGCCGCCGTCGCCACCTTGTGCTCGACAATCGCTTCCACATACCCGGAATCGTTCACGATGGCACGGCCGTATCCGGTTGGATCGTCCAGCAGCGTGGTAATCACGGTAGCCGCTGCCCGTGAGTCGCGATGGTGATTGAGCAACGTGTTCAAGGTGTCCACCGACAGCAGCGGGCAATCGCCATAAAGCACAATCAGCAATCCTTCCCGATCCGGCGTCACCCCCCGGCAAACGGATAACGCGTCTCCTGTTCCCTTCTGCTCCGCTTGTAGTGCAAAGCGCACACCGGTGGCGGACAGCAATGCCTGCACTTGTTCGGCCTGATGCCCCACCACCACCGCGATGCGATCCGCAGGGGTGAGCGCCAGCGCCGAATTAACGACGTGCTCCACCAGCGCAAGCCCGCCTGCATGATGCAGCACTTTCGCTTTCCGCGATTTCATCCGCGTGCCCAGGCCGGCGGCCAGAATCACCACACTGAGATTTGTTTCCATTCGATATTTAACCGTATCTAAAAGTAACCGTTCACTACTTAGCCGTTTAAGCTCAACTTCCGCCGCCGCCCTTCCGCCGCCAGCCGGATTGCGATCTCCGCGATCGCAGCCGAATCATGGCGAACTTTCTCGCCCTCGCAAGCCATTTTCTGGCCCACCGCCTTCACGCCTAGTTCAGCCACCCGCTCGGCGTCGTTTTCCACCGGCTGCGCGTTCTGGGTGGCATATCTTCGTTTCAGCGGCGCCGTAATCGGCCGTGTGTTCACCAAGGCGTAGTCCAGGATCGGCAGCCCGGCATGATCGTGGATTGCTGCCACGTGATCGGAAGCGCGGAAATTCATCGTCTCCCCCGGCTGCCACATCAGATTCACGAAGTATGCCTTGACGGCCTGCGACTGTTGAATTGCCTCCGGAATTCCTTTCACCAGCAGATTCGGAATCACGCTGGTGAACAGCGATCCGGGGCCAAGCGTGATCAGATCGGCGCTATCAATGGCGGCTAAAGTCTCGCCGATCGGTTCGCAGTCCGGCGGCAGCGTTCGAATCCTCAGAATGGGCATCTTACTCTTGCTGATCCGGCTCTCGCCGCATACCACCCGCCCATCCGCCAGCAACGCCTCCAACACTACGTTGGCCGCGGTCGACGGATAGATCCGGCCGCAACTCGCCAACACTTCCGACGACAATTGCACTGCCTTCGCAAAATCTCCGGTCAGATCCGTCAGCGCCGTCAGAAACAGATTGCCGAAACTGTGCCCCTTTAACCCCCGGCCGCTGGAAAACCTGTATTGGAATAACTTCGATAGCAGCGCCTCGTCCTCGGACATGGCCACCATGCAACTGCGGATATCGCCTGGCGGCAGCACGGCGAAATCGCGCCGCAAGCGGCCGGAGCTGCCGCCGTCGTCCGTCACCGTCACCACCGCTGTAATATCCAGATCTACTCCACCCGGGCCGGCGTGATGCTTCAGCCCGTGTAGCAGAACCGAAAGACCGGTGCCGCCCCCTATGGCGACAATGCGGAGCGGATCCTTGGGAATCTTGCGGACACGGCGAGGAACCATCAGGTTCTAGAATCTCATACGCTGCCCGGGGACTTGGTGGGAACTTTCAGTCTTCGTCGTACACTGTGACCTGTTCAAGATCTTCCGCTTCAAAGACTTGTCCGCATCCCTGGCAGCGGACGTAGTCGACGCCGTCACGCGGTGCCAGCACTTCGGTCTTGTCATGGTCGCAAGTGTTGTCCATAAAACTGAACTTTTCCCATTTTAAGCAAGCCCACAGTCTTGTCAAGCCCCCATTTGCGTCTAAAGACTAGAAATAGTATTGCAAGGGTACAATTCAAGCATGTTGCCAGGACACGCCGAACCGGACTCCACCACCGGGTTCGCGAATCGTTTCGCCGAACAGCGCGCTGCCGGGTTCTACAGGTTCGCGCAAGGCCTTGCGGTTTCG
>JANXXV010000155.1 GCA_025350445.1 Bryobacteraceae bacterium
GACGCTAACCGTCATCCCGATCCAGGTGCACTCACGGGGTATACCTTGTTTCCACACGACCCTTCGATTCAAGAATCGACTATCGGGCCTTCAATGGGGAAAGTTACTGCTGGTGCAGTCCGCGATAGTCCGGGTCTGGCTGGCAAAGTGGGATTCGTTTTGGTTGGTTGTGTTTGTTACAGATCTTCCTTTGAACCACGAGACGGACCGACACATCAAACGCGGTTCATCTACTACCTGGGCAATCCGACAAATGAGGGATTCAATCCTTACGTGCTTCCACGGGGGATCGCTGGTAGTCTGCGCCTTATAATACTACCCGATGGTGCTATTGCCGATTAGGCAAATCCAAAAAACAGGCATCTTGCCACAGCGTAAGCCGGCGGCAAAGAATCCTGACCGCTTAGTCAAGCATTTTATCCCCCTGCGCTTAGCGGACAGACAGCGCCGAAGTACACTGGAGTAGAGGAAACATTGTCACGCATCTCCCTAGCTTTTAAGAGCTTCTTCGCCATTTTGTTCGGCGACGGCCTGCCCGAAGATATAGCCAAAGCCTTCGGCTATTCCAAGGAAGCCGCGCCGAAGCCCGCTCCCAAGCCCGCCGTGGAGGTCCGCATCACCGACGGTGCAGTCCAAATCCTGTCTTTGCTACAACGCGATTCCCGCCTGATCGACTTTCTTATGGAAGACATCGCAGCCTACTCCGACGACCAGGTAGGCGCAGCCGTCCGCAATTTGCACGATCAAAGCCAACAGACGCTCTCCAAATACGTGACCCTTCGCCCGGTAATCGACGGCGTGGAAGGCGCCTCCACCCGCGTCCCCGGCAACGACCCGGCCGCCGTCAAACTCCTGGGCAACGTTCCCGCCGACGGCAAAGCCACCCAAGGCATCCTGCGCCATAAGGGCTGGAGGGTAGAAAAAATTGAACTCCCGAAGCTGGTTCCCTCGCAGGTCTCCATCCTCGCCCCAGCCGAAATTGAGATCGAGTAATCACCCGTGCCCTACATCATTGGAATCGACCTTGGCACCACCAACTGCGGCCTGGCGTACGCCGATGCAAACGCGCCGGAGTCGCTACGCACCGCTCCCGTAAAGCTGTTCAACATCCCGCAATTGGTCAATCCCGGTGAAGTTTCGGATGAGCCGCTGCTACCGTCGTTCCTCTACCTCCCCAGCCATTCGGACTTCCCTCCAGGCTCCCTAACGCTCCCCTGGCATCAGAAGCAAGACGCCATCGTAGGCGTACTGGCGCAAAAGCGCGGGGCAGAAAACGCAGGGCGTCTGGTCTCCTCCGCAAAATCCTGGCTATCCCACTCCGGCGTAGATCGAACGTCACCTCTTCTTCCGGTAGCCGCTCCGGAAGGTGTCCCCAAAATCTCCCCGCTTGCTGCCTCAAAGGCCTACCTCGAACACCTCCGCAACGCCTGGAATCAGAAGATGCCGGACGCACTCTTCAATAAGCAGACGGTGCTGATCACAGTCCCCGCCTCCTTCGATGCGGTAGCCCGCGAGCTAACTCAGCAAGCGGCCGAGCAAGCCGGATACACCAACATAATCCTGCTTGAGGAACCGCAGGCGGCCTTCTACGCCTGGATTGAGCGCAACCCCGACTGGCGCGAAAAGGTCAAAGTGGGCGACCTGATCCTGGTGGTCGACATCGGCGGCGGAACCACTGATTTCACCTTGATCGCGGTGAAAGAAGAAGCCGGCGAACTGAAACTGGAGCGGTCCGCGGTAGGCGAACATATTCTACTGGGCGGCGACAACATGGACCTCGCCCTCGCCCGCACCGTGGAATTGGAACTCGCCACAAAGAACACTAAGCTGGACACAATGCAGCTAAACGCCCTCTGGCAGCAATGCCGGATCGCCAAAGAAAGACTCCTCGATCCCACAAACAAAAAGGACGATCACCCGGTAACCATCCTTGGCCGCGGCACCGGCCTGGTGGGCGGCACCATCAAGACAAAACTGACCCGCGCCAACCTGGAACAAGTCCTGCGCGATGGCTTTTTCCCCATGGTATCGAGCGGGGAAATGCCGCAAACCCGTAAGCGCGTAGCCTTGCAGGAAGTCGGCCTCCCGTATGCCGCCGATGCCGCCATCACCAGGCACTTGGCCAAATTTCTAAAGTCGGAAGCCAACGCCAAACCAACGCACATTCTGTTCAACGGGGGCGTCCTCAAGGCCACGCTAATTCGCGGGCGCATCTTGGAAACCATCAACAGTTGGCAGCCCAATCCGGTAATCTCCCTGCAAGGCGAAGACCTGATGCACGCCGTCTCCCGAGGCGCCGCCTACTACGGTCAGGCCCGCCAAGGGAAAGGTGTCCGCATCCGCGGCGGCGTATCCCGAACGTATTATGTAGGTATCGAATCGTCGCTACCGGCAGTTCCGGGCCTCCCAACGCCGTTGAAAGCCCTGACAGTGGCGAATTTCGGCATGGAAGAAGGCACCAAAGTAGACTTCCCGAATCGCGAATTCGGCCTCATCATCGGAGAGCCCGCCGAGTTCCGCTTCTTCTGTTCCCCCACCCGTAAGCACGATAACCCGGGCGACATGCTGGACCAGGTAGGCGACGATCTGGAAGAAATCTCCCCCGTGGAAGTAACCCTGCCAGCCGACGGCAACGCAGGCCAAATCGTGCGCGTAAGCCTGGAAACGGAAGTCACCGAAACGGGCGTCCTGCAGCTCTGGTGCGTAGCCAAAGACGGCCGCCGCTGGAAACTGGAATTCAATGTGCGCGAAAAGGTAGCCGCATGAATCTTATCCGCGTATATCTGCGTTTATCGGCGGCCATATGAACGTCGGCATCGACCTCGGCACCACCAACTCCGCCCTCGCCTACATCGATCCAGCCGAGGCCGCGGAATCCGATTTTCCTCCAATTCACACCCTGGAAATACCCCAACAGATATCCCAGGGAACCACGGAATTAAGACGCACGCTCCCGTCGTTTCTCTACGTAGGAGAAGAGATCCACACCGGCGTCTACGCCAGGGAGCAAGGCGCGCTAGTCCCCACCAGGTCGGTCCACTCAGCCAAATCCTGGCTCTCGAACCCGGACGTAGACCGAACGGCAAAAATCCTCCCCTGGGACGCGCAGGAGGCCGGACGCATCCTGTCCCCGGTAGAAGTCTCCGCCCGCTACATAGCCCATCTCCGCGAGGTCTGGGACAAAAGCCACGCCCCGCTGTCGGAACAAAACGTCGTCCTGACCGTCCCCGCATCGTTCGACGAAGAAGCGCGCGAGCTCACCGTAATGGCGGCGCTGGAAGCCGGCCTGCCAAAGATCACACTGATCGAAGAACCCGTAGCGGCGTTCTACTCCTGGATAGCAAACCACCTAACCCAATCGCAGAAAAACCTTTTCGATGGCCAGGCCGTTCTAGTCTGCGACGTAGGCGGAGGCACCAGCGACTTCACCTTAATCCGCGTAAACCGCGAAGGCGACAAAGTAGAATTCACCCGCACCGCCGTAGGCAAGCACCTTCTCTTAGGCGGCGACAATCTCGACCTCACCTTCACCTGGCTGGTGGAATCGAAGTTAGGCGTGCAGCTCTCGCTCCGCCAACGCAGCGGCCTCCGCCGTCAATGCGCCGCGGCCAAAGAACGCCTCCTAGCCGACTCCAATTTGCAAAAGGTGGAAATCACTGTGCTAGGCGCAGGTTCCGGCCTGGTAGGCGGCACCCTCAAGACCGAAATCACGAGAGAAGAAGCCCTGGAACTCACGCTGGAAGGCTTCCTGCCATTCTGCGAACTGTCCGACAAACCGAAGGAAGAAAAGCGCAGCCTCTTCCGTGAACTGGGCTTGCCCTACGTCTCCGACCCAGCCGTAACCCGCCACCTGGCAGCATTCCTAAGCACAGCGGAATCCGCGCCGGACGCCATCCTCTTCAACGGCGGATTCTTCATCCCGGGCATCTGCCGCCAGCGGGTAGCGGATGTGATGGAGCGCTGGTACGGCAAGCGTCCGTTGCTATTGGAAAACCACGACCTGGATCTGGCCGTCTCAGTAGGTGCAGCCTACTATGCGTATGTCCGCAGCACCGGAGCCGGACTTCTGGTCCGCGGCGGACTGCCGCGCGCCTACTACATAGGCATTCAATCGGAAGGCGATACACTTCGCACCCTGTGCCTGGCCCCGCGCGGTACCGAAGAAGGCTCGACCTTGGAAATAGATCGCGACGATCTGCAACTGGTAGCCAACAAGGCGGTGAGCTTTCGCTTGTATAGCTCGCTCAGCCGCACTGAAGACAAGCTAGGCGACACCGTAGAATTTCCGATCTCCGATTTGGAATCTAACCTTCACACCCACGCGCCGCTGAACGCCGTGATCCGCTTTGGCAAGAAAGCGGAAGAGCGAATGATTCCGGTGAAGCTGGGCGCGAAGCTGACCGAAGTGGGAACGCTGGAAATTTGGGCCGATTCGAAAGTGAGCGAGCACCGGTGGCGCTTGCAGTTCGAACTTCGTAAGGCAGCCAAAAATATAGAGGCGACGCGGCCAGCCGCTGTGATCAGCGAGGAGTCGCTTGCCAACGCGCAGCAACTGTTGAAGGCCTGCTTCGGTCAAAGTGCAACGGTGGCCCCTGAAGATTTGCCTAACAAGCTGGAGCAAGCTCTGGCGCTGGGAAAGAACTCGTGGCCGCTGGCAACCATTCGTCAACTATCAGATTGG
>JANXXV010000164.1 GCA_025350445.1 Bryobacteraceae bacterium
GGATCTCACCTCTGCCATGGTGGTGGCCGAAGTGGTCTCGCGGGATGGGTCGTATTCGGCCTGGCACGGCGCGCATGCCGGTATCGGAACCATGCCGGTGATGCTCTACGGCACCGAGGCGCAGAAGACTAAGTATCTGACCAAGCTCGCTTCGGCGGAGATGATTGGGGCGTACTGCTTGAGCGAGCCACAGGCGGGGTCGGATGCACTGGCGGTGAAGACGCGCGCGGACCTCAGCGCGGATGGCACGCACTATGTGTTGAACGGCCAGAAGATGTGGATCACCAACGGTGGCGGAGCCGATTTGTATACGGTGTTCGCTAAGGTCGGCGGTGAGAAGTTCACGGCGTTCCTGGTGGAACGGGCCTTTCCCGGCGTGAGCCCCGGGGCCGAAGAGAAGAAGATGGGCATCAAGGGCAGTTCCACCACGGCGGTCTACTTGGACAACGTGAAGGTTCCGGTGGAGAACGTGCTTGGCGAGATCGGGCGCGGGCACATCATCGCCTTCAACATTCTGAACCTGGGGCGATTGAAGCTGGGGCCGTTTGCGGTTGGCGGTTGCAAGAACGTGATTCACGTTTGCCTGAAGTACGCGCAGGAGCGGAAGGCGTTCGGCAAGTCCATCTCAGAGTTCGGCATGATTCAGCATAAGCTGGCTGAAATGGCGATCAAGACCTACGCGGCGGAGACGATGAGCTATCGCGTGGTGGGTCTGATTGAGGCCGAGCAGGCTGCGGGACAAGACCTGTTGAAGTCGGTGGAAGAGTACGCGACTGAGTGCAGCTACATCAAGGTATTCGCCTCGGAAGCGCTGGACTACGTGGTGGATGAAGGCGTGCAGATCCACGGTGGTTACGGCTTTCATCAGGACTACGCGGTGGAGCGGGCCTATCGGGATTCGAGGATCAACCGGATCTTTGAAGGCACCAACGAGATCAACCGGCTGCTGGCTACCGGGATGATGCTCAAGCGCGCGCAGCGCGGGCAGTTGCCGTTGGTAGAGGCGGTAAAGAAGCTGCAGGCTGAGTTGCTGGGCGGGCCGGCGGCCTCGGCCGGTAGCGAAAGCGAAGAGGCGAAGCTGGTTTCCAACGCGAAGAAGGCAGGCTTGTTCGTGCTGGGCGTTGCCTATCAGCGATTCCTCACCGCGATTGAAGAGCAGCAGGAAGTGATGGCCGGAATCACCGATGTGTTGATGAACGCCTTTGCCATGGAGTCTGTCTATCTGCGAACGCAGAAGCTGGGAGCCAAGGGGACGAATGCGGCGGCGATGTCGGCTGTGTTCCTTCGTGAGGCGGCGGAGCAGATTGAATCGTCGGCACGGCCGGTGATTGCCGCCTGCTGCGAAGGCGACAGCTTGCGCATGAATCTGGCGGTGCTGAAACGGTTTACTAAGTTTGAGCCGGTGAACTCCATTGAGATGCGGCGCGGCATTGCGAAGAGACTGCTGGAGGCAGGCAAGTACGTCGTCTAACCTCCCTCGTGTGGTTGTGCTGGTGGGTTTGCCCGGGTCGGGGAAGTCCACTTATTTGCGGGATCTGGGCGTGACGGCGATCTCCTCGGATGCTGTGCGTGAACTGCTGATTGACGACGCCACCAATCAGACGATTCACGGGCGCGTGTTCGCATCCATGCGCTACCTGCTGCGGCACCGGCTGCAGTTGCGGCGTCCAGTGTCGTACGTGGATGCGACGCATCTGACTCTGCGGGATCGGCGGCCGTATATCGCGATGGGGCAGCTTTACGATTGCGAGGTAGAGGCTCTGTTCTTCGATGTTCCGGCGGCCGTTTGCAAGGAGCGCAACCGTGGCCGCACCCGCGTAGTGCCCGAAGAGGTGATCGATCTCCTGGCCGCGAGGCTAGTGGCGCCTACGGTTGCGGAGGGTTTTCATGCGGTGCATCGCGCCACAGCCGAAGGGCCGCCAACCATAGGCACGCCGGAATCAAGATGACGGCTCCGGTGCAGAGGGCGAGCGTACGTACCGGAACGCCTTGATCGGCCAGGATACCGGCGCTGTAGCTGACTATCGACAGCGTGAACATGCTGAAGGCGAACTCGGCGGAGAAGACGCGGCCGCGGAATTTGTCGCCGGTGTGGATTTGCAGCAGCGTTGTGGAGAAGACCCAGCCGATGGCGCCGCCGGAGTGCGCCAGGCCGATGGCGGCACAAGCCCAGGGCAGCGAAGGCGAGAGCCCGAGGCACATGTAGCCGGTGGCGCCGATCAGGAAGCCGCAGAGAATGGCTGTCCGGAATCTGCGCTGATCCACTCCGGTGAAGACGCTGGCGGCCAGCGGGCCGATCAGCGCGCCGATGCCGCGGCATCCCATCAGCAAGCTCATGCCCAGCATGCCGCTGGACTTCGGGTCCAGGCCGCCGAGCGAAATGGGGAAGATCTTCTGCCCGAAGATGGGCAGCAGAACCCAGTTGGTTCCCATCAGTCCGATGCCGCACTTCACGAACATGGTAGCCAGAAGGCGGCGGTCCTTCGAGACGTAGCGGACACCCTCCGCGATGGGGGAGAAGTCGACCAGGTCGCGGGCGCGAAGCGGCGCAAGGCCGGTCATATGCGGTTCTTCGAATTTCATGCGCCGGACGACCAACGCGGAAAAGACGAACGACAAGGCGTTCAGCAGAAAGACCGTGTTGCGGCCATAGACGGCGGCCAGGACACCGCCCAACGCAGAACCGATGGCCAGGGTGAAAGACCAGGTGGTGGACGAGAGCCCGTTGGCAACAAGTTGTTCCGTTCCGCTGGTGATGCTGGGGATGACCGCGCTACGGGCCGGCTCATATAGCGCCCAGAAGATGGTCTCCGTGAAGAGCAGGATGTAGAGAATCCAAAGCAGTTCACGGGTTTGCACGAACATCATTGAGAAGACGATGGCGGCGCGGCACCAGTCGGTGGCGATCATGATCCGCTTGCGGCTCATGCGGTCGTTGACGACGCCGGCCGTGGGAGCGGCGAAACACTGCGGCAGTACTTGCAGCACAAAGGCGAAGGCGACTACTTTCGCGCTACCGGTTAGTTCCAGCAGCAGGCTGTAGATGGAGACCATGTACAGCCAGTCGCCGATTTCGCTGACCAGCTGCGAGATCCAAAGCAGCCGGAAATTGCGGTTGGTGCGAAGCAGCCGCCAGTATGCCGGCAGGTTGACTGGCGACGAACTCATATCAGGATGTGTAGAGCCCCATGCGGGCCTTGACCAGATCCACAGTCGAGTTGGCGATGGGCGAGACGCGGGCCGCGCCGTCAGCGAGAATGCCGTCGAGGTAGGTGGGATCGGAGACAATCTCGTGATAGCGGGCCTGGAGCGGCTCCAGATGAGTGATAACCATCTCGGCTACAGTCTTCTTCAAATCACCGTAGCGCATGCCGGTGAACTTCGCCTTCATCTCATCATTGGCGGCACCGGCGAAGGCCTGGTAGATAGCCAGCAGGTTGGCAACGCCCGGGCCCATGATTTCAAAGTCAACGGCCGGGTTGGAATCCGTGGTGGCACGCATGATCTTCTTGCGCACCTGATCTATGGGGTCGAGCAGGCCCACGGCATGAGCGGCGCCGCTGGCCGACTTGCTCATCTTCTTATCGGGTTCGTCCAGGCCCATGATGCGTGCGCCTACAGTGGGCAGACTGGTCTTCGGCATCACGAAAGTGTCGCCATACAGGCTGTTGAAGCGCTGGGCGATGTCGCGGGCCAGTTCCAGGTGCTGGGCCTGATCGTCACCCACTGGAACGATGGCGGCCTGGTAGAGCAGGATGTCGGCGGCCATGAGCACGGGGTATTGCAGAAGGCCGTCGCCGATAGCCTCTTGCCCTTCGGATTTGGCTTTAAATTGCGTCATCCGATAGAGCCAGCCGATGGGGGTGACACACGTGAGCATCCATGCCAGTTCGGCGTGGGCGGGCACCGCCGACTGCACAACTATGGAAGAATGTTTCGGGTCGATGCCGGAGGCGATGAACAGAGCGGCGATCTCGCGGATCTTATTGCGCAGCTCTTTCGGGTCTTGAAAGACGGTGATCGCGTGCAGATCCACGATACAGAAAATGCTCTCGTAATCGTACTGGATCTTGACCCAGTTCTTGAGTGCTCCGAGGTAATTTCCAATATGTAGATTACCGGTAGGTTGGACGCCAGACAGAACTCGTGCTTTCATTTTAGAAGAGGGTAATTTTCAATCGTAACGTGATGCAGACTCCTGAGACAAATGAAGTGTTGGTGGAAAAGCTGATTTACAGAGGTGACGGGCTTTCCAGAATGGACGGGCGCGTGGTGTTGACGCCTTTTGTTTTGCCCGGTGAGCGGGTTACAGTGAGGCCCGACCGGAGCAAGCCGGACCTGCTGCGCACCAGGCTGGTGCGGGTGGAGGAAGCATCGCCGGAGCGGGTGACACCGGCGTGTACCTACTTTCTGCGATGCGGCGGCTGCCACTATCAGCATGCTTCGTACGAATATCAACTTGTCCAGAAGCAGGCGATTCTGCGGGAGGTGCTGCAGCGGGTGGGCAAGGTGACGGTGGGTGAGGTAGAAACCGTCTCCGGTGAACCTTGGGGATACCGGAACCGCAGCCAGTTTCAACTTCGCGATGGAAAGCTGGGATATCTGGAAGCGGGCTCGCACACGATGGTGCCGATTACACATTGTCCGGTCTCATCGCCGAAGATGAACGAGGCGCTGGTTGAGTTGGAGTCGATGATGAAGGACCGGCGGTTTCCGCGATTTGTGCGGGCGGTGGAGCTTTTCACCAATGAAACAGAAGTGCAGGTGAATGTTTTGGAGACCGAGAAGCCGGTCGCCAGGCATTTCTTCGACTGGTGCGCCGAGCGGATTCCCGGGGCCGATGCGGGCGCGTTGGACTACGCGGCGGCCGGGGAAGTTTTCCGTGTGAGCCATAACTCGTTCTTTCAGGTGAACCGGCATTTGGTGGACCGGTTGGTGGCGGTGGCGCTGGACGGGGCTTCGGGTGAATCGGCGTTGGATCTTTATGCAGGCGGCGGGTTGTTCTCGTTGGGGCTGTCACGGAGGATTCGGAACGTGACGGCGGTGGAATCCGGGACCAGCGCTACAGAAGATCTGAAGTTCAATTCGGAGCGGGCCGGGGTTACGTTGACGGCGGTGAAGCGGTCGGTTGAGGACTACTTGGGGACGCTTACGGTGGCCCCTGATTTTGTTTTGGCCGATCCGCCGCGGGCCGGGTTGGGGAAGCGCGCGGTGGGGGATTTGATCCGGCTGAAGCCGCGCGCGATTACGGTTGTGTCGTGCGATCCGGCGACGCTGGCGCGGGATCTAGGGCCGCTGGTTGCGGCAGGTTATCAGGTTGTGAAGACTACGCTGGTGGATCTGTTCCCGCAGACTTTTCATATGGAAACGGTGGTGCGGCTGGAGATTTGAACGTAACCGGGCGAATCGACAAGCTGGATTGTGCGAAACAGAGCCAATCCGGCTTGTGTTGGGTTGCTACGAGAAAAGCATTTAGCCACGATGAATGTGATAAATCGGATAAAACGTGTTTTGGCAAGCCAGGGAGTTCTTCTCCAGCCTCGCGGGAGAGCTATGGCCCATGCGCGGTTTGTTCGTGCAATTTCGGGCACGGACGGCTATTCAATTGTCGAAGATCAATCGGCAGAGACTCGTTCGGAGTATGCCCTGCTGCTTTCCAAGTGTCAGAATAGCCGACTACCCGGATCTGTCTGAACTCTGTTTTTGATAAGCGGCGGCGTTTGGCTCATCTTACGGGTCGAAAATAGTTGTGAACGGAAAATGGCTAGGAGTCTGTCGGAGATAGAATTTCTCGAACGTAGAATCAATAACTTACGAACATTGCATGGTCTGTAAGTGATTGATTCTTGGTCGAAAACAGCTTCATTCCGACAGACTCTCCAGAAACTTCTCTTCGGATGACCCG
>JANXXV010000951.1 GCA_025350445.1 Bryobacteraceae bacterium
ACCACGCAATCGATGCCGAACAGCGCGCAGGCGGTTGCCGTGGCCACTCCATGTTGCCCGGCTCCGGTTTCGGCAATGATCCGCTTCTTGCCCATCTTCTTGGCGAGCAAAGCCTGGCCCAGCGCGTTGTTGATCTTGTGCGCCCCGGTATGCAGCAGGTCTTCCCGTTTGAAATAGATGCGCGCCCCGCCCAAGGTCTCGCTCAGCCGTTTGGCGAAGTAGAGCGGCGTGGGCCGTCCGGCGTAATTGTGCAGAAGATCGGCCAGTTCGGCTTGAAAGGCCTGGTCGTCCCGCGCCCACACATAGGCGTTTTCCAGATCTTCGAGCGGCGCCATCAGCACTTCCGGTACGAATCGGCCGCCGTACGGACCGAAGTGTCCGGTGGAGTCTGGTTGAGTAGCAATCATATGTATTCCGCCAATGCGGCTTCAATGAAGAGGCGCATTTTGTTGTGGTCCTTTCGGCCGGGGGAAAGTTCCAGACGCGAGCACGCGTCCACGCCCCACGGCAATACTGTTTGGATGGCCGGGCCGACGTTTGCAGCGTCCAGCCCGCCTGCCAGAATGACTTTGCTTTTCAATCGGCGCACGCGGTTCCAATCGAAAACATGGCCCGACCCGCCATACTGCCCGCCCGCCGGGGCGTCCAGTAGAAAGGCCTCAACAGCGTACTCGTCAAGCGATTCCGGTTTCCACGTCTGAGTTACGCGGAATGCCTTCCACACGCGCCCGGGCCGTCTATTGGCGACCGCCGCCGGCTCGTCGCCATGAAGTTGCACCACGTCAAGCCCAGCCAGTGCGGCAATCCGTTCCATCTCGGCCGGACTTTCGTTGACGAAGACTCCTACCTTCACCAGATCGACGCAAGCGGCGATCTCCGCGGCCCGCTCAGGTTGAATATACCGCGAGCTGCCGCGATAGAAATTGAATCCAATGGCCGTAGCTCCGGCTTCGGCGGCGGCCAGCGCATCTTCCCGATTTGTGATGCCGCAGATC
The DNA here is from genome assembly GCA_025350445.1 of Bryobacteraceae bacterium. The sequence continues at coordinate 996 of JANXXV010000951.1, forward strand.
TTCACCATCATGCCGTCAGCGCCAACAGAGCCTCGCGCGGGCTATGCGACTTCATCAGATGCTCCCCAATGAGGAACGCCTGGTAACCGGCCGCGCGCAGCGTATCGATCTGCCCGCGCGAATCAAAACCGCTCTCGCTGATCTTGAGAGTGGAGGCGGGGATCCTCTCAGCCAGGCGCAACGAGGTTTCCAGCGTAACTTCGAACGTGTGCAGATTGCGGTTATTCACGCCGATGATCTCCGCGCCGGACGCGATCGAGCTTTCCAGTTCTTCGCCGTCGTGAACTTCCACCAACGCGGCCATCCCGTATCGCGCCGCCAACTCCCGCAGCCTCCGCAGTTCGAATTCTGAAAGCACCGCGGCGATTAAGAGAATGGCGTCGGCGCCGTGGGCGGCGGCTTCGATCACATGATACTCGCTGGTGGTGAAATCTTTCCGCAACACCGGCAGCCGAACCGCGGCACGCGCAGCTTCCAAATCCGCCAGGCTGCCTTGGAAGAATTTGCGGTCGGTCAGAATGGACAAGGCCGCAGCGCCGCCAGCTTCGTATTCCAACGCGATTTCCGCCGGACGGAAATCCGCGCACAGCAGGCCCTTACTGGGCGATGCCTTCTTGATCTCGGAAATGATGGCGATCTTCCCCGCGCGCAAGGCGCCCGCGAAATCCCGGCGATCCGCAACTCCGTCCGAGGCTCGATTTTCCAGCGCAGCCCGGGTTACAGTGGCCTGCTGCAACTCCAGCTGCTTTTCTTCGACAATACGGGCTAAGATTCCAGGTACCGGGGTGGTCATTCGGAAGAATCTTCATCCTATCATTCCACTATACTGAAGTCTTCAGGAGCTTCATGAAACAACTGTTTACGTGCCTGGCGCTGCTTGGCTTTCTCACTTCCGCCCAGGCGGCGTCGCTGAAAAACTCCGCGCGCAGAACCGAACAAAACGGCTGGATCTACGTACACCTGGAAGGCTCCCCGGCCGAGATCGGCTTCCAGAACGGCTTCCATCTGGCGCAGGAGATCAAGGAATTGCAGAGAATTCTTGCGCTGGAGTTGACACACGATTCCGGCAAGGACTATGCCTTCTTCCGGGCAGCGGCCGAGAAGCGGCTCTGGCCCAAGATCGACCCGGAATATCGCGCCGAGTTGCAAGGGATCGTGGACGGTCTCGCGGCGAAATCCGTGAAGCTGGATCTTTGGGACGTGGTAGTGATGAACGCGTCGCTCGAATTGAATGGCTACTACACCGACTGGTGGGACACCCAAAACCGCGCCACCCACGCGAAGAATCGCGGGGTAGGGGAGCATTGCAGCGCCTTTGTGGCAACCGGCAAATTCACCCGCGATGGAAACATCGTAGTGGGTCACAACAACTGGACCAACTACATGGACGGCTCGCGCTGGCGCATCATCTTCGACATCGTACCCGCCAAGGGCAACCGTATTCTGATGGACGGGATGCCCGGGTGGATTCACAGCGGCGATGATTTCGGCGTCAACTCGGCCGGCATCGTGATTACCGAAACTACCATCAGCCGCTTCCATGGCTTCGACCCGAACGGCATTCCGGAATTTGTCCGGGCGCGGAAGGCGATGCAGTATTCAGCGTCGATCGACGACTTCGTTCGCATCATGAAAGACGGCAACAACGGCGGCTACGCGAACAACTGGCTGGTGGCGGACCGCAAGACCGGCGAGATCGCGGACCTGGAACTGGGGCTAAAGAACGTGAACCTCAGCCGGACCAAGGACGGTTATTTTGTAGGCAGCAATTTTCCTGTCAGCGAGAAGCTGGCGCGGGAAGAGACCGAGTTCGATTTGAGCGACAAGAGCCGCAGTCCCAACGCGCGGCGCATCCGGGCTGAAGATCTGATCCGCACCAACAAGGGCAAGATTGATGTGGCCTTCGGCAAGAAGTATCTTTCCGACCACTGGGATTCCTTCGCCAAGAAAAACGATCCCAGCGAGCGCACGCTTTGTGGCCACATCGATCTCTCGCCGCGCGGCGAGAAGCCCTGGCAGCCGGAGTTCGGCACGGCCGGCGCGGTGCAGAACAAAGTGACCGATGCCGCCATGGCCGGGAAGATGACGTTTGAAGCGGCCATGGGACACGCCTGTGGCATCCGCTTCAACGCCTCGGAACACCTGAAGCTGCACCCGGAATTCGCCTGGGAGAAAACATTTCTGCGCGATCTGGTGCCCTACCCCTGGACCGCATTCAGCGGTACTGCATTCTGATAAGCCTCCAGCTCGCGACCCGCATTAGCGGATTGATCAGCACCGATCCGCGTGATGGTCACTCATCCTGCAATTACGAGCCGTCATGAAATAACCACGTCACTGCCCGCGCACCACCCGCTAACTTCTCCGAGCCGCGACCGTTAGGAAGCGGTTGAGAATAGACAGTTTACTTCGCATGCCCGGACCCACAGTCCGAGCGGACTACTTAGCGGTCCGAAGTATCGCCGAAGCCGCTTGATTGAAAGCCAATTGAAGGTCTTCGATGGTAACTGCGTTAATGTACATCCCGGCAGGCTTGGCCCCGTCATAAATCGGGCTGCGCGTTTCATTGCTTACCCGCTCCAGAAATATGTGACTTGCTGGAATGCCGGCGGTGCCCAGCCCGATGCTGTAGATGACCACGTTACTAAGCCCACGGCCGGAGACCGGATCCGTGTGGCCGTTGCGAATGTTGGAGGCGGCGCTATCGGCGGCATTCATGGCCATCGCCTTGGCATTCTCCCTGTTGGCGATATCGATGAATCCATACGAGTTCAGAGTGACGGGTTGATATGCCGTGTTCGTGGAATTGCCATAGATATCCTTGGTTGGGACGCCGAGAAAGTCGCTGGTGGCCATCATATTCTTCGGCCAACCCGCATAGTACGCGCAGCCATTCGAGTTCGCCGCCGCCTGGAAATCGCTATTGGGGATGCTCTGCAGTCCGTCAGACCCTGCCGCCCCGAATTGATTTAGAATCCCGAACCACTGCGGGACATTAGCAAATGAGTTGTAGACTCCCCGAATGTAACCTTTCCCCGCAGGAGGCAAGGTGTAGGCTTCTACACCATTAGGCGAGCCCGGCGTGTATTGGCTGCAAGGGCTGGAATTGGCGATGGGCATATCGAATGTCACACCTGTCGGCGCGCCGTCAGTGAAGAACAGGATCATGTTCGCCGCACCTGACTCGTTAAGTCCGATCAGTTGCTGATAGCCGGTCCATAGGCCCTGAGCGCTTGAGGTAGACCCTGCACAGTGGATGTTGGCCAATATCGTCGAGATGTTAGGACCGGCGCTCTTAAAATTGCTCGCGATAGGAAAGTTAACGAAGACGCTACTCGCGAATGTTACCAAGCCGACCTTGTCGCGACCGGGCGTAAACTGGTTTATGACGGCGGTTACAGCTTGGATCACTGGCGAGCATGAGCCGCTTACTAGTAGTGACCCCGAACGGTCCACCACGAGTACGATGTTGACATTTTTGCGTGTCGTCACTACATCTGGATGTACTACCTTGGTGCGGTGGCAACCCGTCAAGCTAACCAGCAGGATCGCAAGCACTAATATGGCGGTGCTTTGCTGAAGGAATTTGAATTGATCCGTCATAAGCAACGTCTTCAAGTCGATTCGGTCAATTCGCAGCCTCCGCCTACCGCAACCGCCCGTCCCAACGCAACCCCACCCGCCACAACCGCGGAGAACCAATCAACGGCACCGGACTGAATCCAACCAGAAACTCACGGTTCAGCATATTCTCCACCGCCACGTTCGCCGATAAACTCTTAGTCAGCCGCTGCCGCACCGTAGCCTGCACCGTCGCATACCCAGGCAGCAAAAACGTATTCCGATCATCCTCAAACTGATACGTAAAGCTGCGAATCGACACCGAAGCCAGCGTCGGTCCACGGTCATACGAAAGCTGCGCCGAGCCCTGGTGTTTCGGCACTTGCGGTATTCGCTCCCCGGTGACGTAGCGGGATTCAGCATACAAATAGCCAGCCTCGGCACGAAAGTTACGATAGTTCTTCTGCCCGTTAATATCCAAGCCGCGGCTCAATGCCGACGCGGCGTTCCGTCGCTGCCTGACAATTAAAGCCGGCGTCGAAGACAGCGTCACATTAGTGATCAGATCCTGAATGCTGTTCCGATAAACCGTCACCGTAGCGTGCGAACTCTCGCCTACGAAATCGAATCCCGCCTCCGCGCCGAACAGCGTTTCCGGCCGCAGCAACGCATTCGCCTGCGTCACCGCATTCCCGGCGCGAAACTCACGATACAACTCATTCAGCGTCGGCGCGCGGAAACTGCGGTAAAGCGAAGCCCGCCCTCGGAAGCGGCCCTTGCCCACCACCACGCCGCCGCTCGGGCTGAAGAAAGTGGAGTCTTGCCCCGTAAACTGATGCCGCGCCCCCAGAAAGAATTTCGCCGGACCCGCGCTGACGTCGAACTGGCCGAAGACACCGTGCTGCAACTGCGATCCTCCACCCACGCGAAGCCCCGCCGGCATTAGATGATCCGTGCTGGTTCCCGAAAGACGCTGCGCATCGCCACCGGCAAGTAGCGTCCAGCGCGATTCGGCATGTCGCCACATACCGGCGGCGCCGGTAGCCTGCGACGGCACAGTCTGCAGATAAGTGATGGTTTCTGTGTTGCGATTTGTAGAGACCGACGAAAAACTGGCATGATACTGTTCACGGGTGTGATAGCCCAGGACGGAGATTCCATCGTTAGTCCACTGGTGCGAATAATTCATCGACACCGTGCCCAGGCTGGAAGAATTGTTGGTGAGCACCGTTCCGTTCGCCCGCTCCTCGGCCAGAATGTCGAGTTTGACAAATAACCGGTCCGCTGTCCCCAGATAGTCGAACCGCGTGTCGCCAGCCACGAAGCGAACATTGGCGGGCGAATCCGCTTTGCCGCGCCGGTTCTGGGGAACAATGTAGTAACCGCCCGTAGTAAAGGCGCGCGTTTGCGCCGAGACCGCGAACTTGCGCCAAAGGTACGAATACCCGGCGCCGAAAGACTGCGTATTGCGGTTGCCGCCTTCATAGGATGCCGTCAGCCGCTCGTGCTCGGCGGGACGCGAGAAAACGCCGATGGCTCCGCTCATGGCGCGGTCCCCAAATACGCTGGTGGATGCGCCGCGCGAAACCTCTATGCGATCCAGTTCATCCGGCGCCACGCGGGTCCAGTAAACCCAGCCGCCGAAGGGATCGTTAATCGGAATGCCGTCCCAAAGCACCAGCGTCCTGCTGGCGCCGCTTGAGCCCAGTCCCCGCAGCGAAATTCCCTGCGTAGTGGGATTGGCTACCAGGCTGGACGACCGCCGGAATAGACTGAAACCGGGCAGCGAGCGCAGCCGGTCGTCCAGGTTGACGCCCGGCTGTTCCTGAATCTCTTTCTTGTCCAGAACGGTGATGGTAGCCGGCACTTCCGCGGCGATCTGTTCCACAACAGTGATGGAGGTCTTAACCGGGGGTAGTTCGAGCTTCGCCGGATCCGCCGTCTGCGCCTGCAAGATCGTGGATGCCAAGCACGCGAGCGCGAACCCAGCCTGCCTGCACCACGCGGGCCATGTTTGCGCTAAGCGCGATTTGGAAACTGGAGTCATCATCGGGAATTGGCGGTTCCAGGCCTTGCGACGGAGCCACGCGAGCCAGGTACCTGAGGATAGTATAGACACTCCCGGAATCAGGGACGTGATATTCGCAGCGCTGGGTTACGAACCGCGTGCGAATACTTTGCAGCGAAAGCCGCCACACCAGAAATGCAGAGCAGTCCACCGCCTTCTCAAACCACGCTTCCTGCGCCTCGGACACGTCCAGATCCAGAAAGATCGTCACTGTCTGATCTTGTTCACGCGCGAATTCGCGGATCTGCAGGTCTCCAGTGTGTGCGGTGGCTTTCCAATCCACGTGACGGGAACTCTCCAGGATTTCGTAGGGACGGATCCGATAGAAATCGGCGCCTCTCCCTTGCTGGGAAGATTCCAGTTCTCCGGCTACGGCGGACAGCAGGTCTTCAAAGCCCGGTTGCGGGTCTATGGACGGATAGACCAGCACGTCCCGCACCAGTCGTACTTGGGCGCGCCGTTGCGTAAAGCCGAACGGGAACCGGCTGCTAAAGTAGAAGGCATTCTCGCGATAGAGGCCGCGCTTGCCGAACAACAATTCAACGGGTTCGCGCAAAGTGCCGCCGCCGGGGATGATGGGCAGATAGAGCGCTGTCGTCATACCGCTCTCCGTAGCGCCCGTCAGGTGAATAGAGAACGAAGGCACCCAACGTTTCTTGTTTTTCAGAATCAGGTGGCCGGTTACTTTGCGGCCAGCCGGAATGTGGTCTGGAAGTTCGATGTCTAATTCCAGGCCGGCCAGACCGAGCCGGCTGATGAGGCCGGAGATCAGAAGCGTGGCCAAAAGGGAGGCGACCAGCAGGAAGATCAGGTTGTTGGCCGAAACCAGTGCGGCGAAGCCCACCAGCAGGACGGTGAGCGTGAACAACACCCCGGTACGCGTGACCTGCGGGCGCATGCCGCCTTCGAGGGCCGATTGGATCCGGTGCCAGAGTGTTTCCGCCACGATCTGACTTTAGCAGGGAAGGAATAAAGTGCGTTCCCCGCAGGGTTACGTTCAGATGGTCGAGAATCCTTGGCTGGTCAACTGCCGTGACCGGCGTGGCAAGGGAGCGATCGCCTATGCCCCGATTATTCCGATCTGAACGCGTGTTTGGACTTCGCGCCAGTCGTTGTCTGTCAGCTTTCCGACAACACCCACATCCCGCTGGAGCAACGTGACCAGATACAACCGAAAACAGGAAGGTGCGTGTAGACCCGCCGCCTTCCTGTCCGTGATCTCGCAATCGGTTGGGCACAGAGGATCGACCGGCTTCGTAGTAATCAAACCCAGGATTACGTCCGGGCGATGGCGTTGATAAACAACCGTCGACGAAATCACCGCAGGTCGCGTTTTCGTAATATGGGCACCCGGAAAAGCTGCGATTACGATGTCTCC
>JANXXV010000194.1 GCA_025350445.1 Bryobacteraceae bacterium
TTGCGGCCAAAAGTTTATCTTCCCTTCGGCCTCGTTATGGAATCAGCCGAGTTACCCATTCCCATTATTGCGCAACAGCCCATCAATGTACGATCAGGCATGCACCGCAGGACTTATTTGAAGCTGGCATGGGCGATGGCCCTCGGAAGATTGCCGGCTGTCGCGCAACCGAAACCTGATTCCATAGAGATCGGAAGCCGGTTGGAGTTATTCGCCGACCGGTATCTGATCGAGCGAATGAATGGAACTGAGTTGCGTTTACAAACTCCGATTCAGTGTGAACACGTGCTGACGCTCGACCGGCCGTGGGAAGGCGCGTTCTGCGGATACTTTACCGTGATTCGCGATGGTGCGGAGTTCCATCTTTACTATCGAGGCGTTGGTTCCGCGGGATCCGATGGCTGCGGCGCCGAGGTTACTTGCTACGCGCATTCTACCGATGGCATTCATTGGACGCGGCCTTCACTGGGCCTGTTTGAAGTGCATGGCACAAAAGACAACAATGTAATTCTGGCGCATGAGCCGCCGTTTTCCCACAACTTCTGCCCGTTTCTGGATACGCGGCCGGGCATTCCTGCAACGCAACGATTTAGAGCTTTGGCTGGCGTGAAACAGAGTGGCTTGATGGGATTCGGGTCCGCGGATGGTGTGCACTGGAAAAAATTGCGCAAGGATCCGGTCCTGCCGCCGGCCAACGCCTCAGCGTACGATTCGCAGAATCTGGCCTTCTGGTCGGAAGCGGAACAGCGCTACCTCTGCTACTACCGCACGTTTAAGCAAATTGACGGAATGGGCGGAGTGCGGTGGATTTCGAAGAGCGCCAGCGAGGACTTTCTCATCTGGGAGCCTGGCCGTGAGATGAGCTTCGGCGATGCTCCGCCCGAGCACCTCTACACCAATCAAACCAGTGCTTACTTCCGTGCACCACACATTTATGTTTCGATTGCCGCGCGGTTTATGCCCGGGCGGCGAGTGATCACCAACGGCGAAGCCGCCGCTATCGGGGTGCATCCGGACTATTACAAAGACTGTGCGGATGCCGTGCTGCTGACCAGCCGCGGTGGATATCAATTATGATCGAACGTTCCTGGAAGGATTTCTGCGCCCTGGTGTTGGCCTTGAGAATTGGGTTTCGCGCGACAATTATCCCGCGTTAAACATCCTACAGACAGGCCCTGCGGAGATGTCGTTCTATGTGAACCGGCACTACGGGCAGGCCAGCGCGCACCTGTCGCGGTATAAGCTGCGGCTGGACGGTCTGGCTTCTCTCCACGCGCCCTATCGCGGCGCGGAGATGACTACCAAGGTGTTGCGTTTTGCGGGGCATCGCCTGGAGTTGAATTATTCCACCTCTGCCGCGGGATCGATTCGGGTGGAAGTGCAGCAGGCCGACGGTTCACCTGTCCGCGGTTTCGCGCTGGCTGATTGCCGCGAAATCATCGGCGACCGGATTGAACGGGACGTGGAATGGATCGCCGGCCACGATCTGGCCTCGCTTGCCGGAAAGCCGGTGCGGCTCCGATTCCAATTGAAAGATGCGGATTTGTTTGCCATCCGCTTCCACGATTAGAACGAGTACTTCAATCCAAATTGAACTTGCCGCGAATCCACGTTGGTGGAACTGATCACGCCATAGCCTATCGTGCCCGGACTCGCTCCCGGCAATCCAAAAATCGGATGGTTCGGCAGGTTGAAAAACTCGGTCCGGAATTCTACGATGTGGCGCTCGGTGATGTGGAAATTCTTAATAGCGGAAAAGTCTATGGCGATGGTGCCCGGTCCGATGATGGTGTTGCGCCCCGCCGTGCCGAAGCGGAAATCCGCGCCCGGAAGCCGGTTGACGAAGGCATCCGGGTTGAAGAACCGTTTCGGATCCTGCTGGCCACGGGGCAGCGCGGGGTTAATTCCGGTCGCGTCCGGATAACAGCTGCCGCCTCCATTCTGCACCGCGCCTGAACCACAGGTTGGCGTCAGCGGGAACCCATCCTGTAAGGTCACGATAGTGCCGGCCTGCCATCCTCCCAGCAGCGTATCCACAACGCGTCCAGCGTTGGCGAGTAGCGCCTTGCCGCGGCCGACGGGTAGATTATAGAGCAACGTCGTGGTCAACCGTTTCCGGAAATCGAATGACGACAGGCCGCGTTCCGTATGCAGGTTATAGTCGTTTGACGGATTTTGCGAATCGCCGTTCTGCTGGCGAACGCCGCTGCCGTTATCGATGGATTTTCCGTAGCTGAATGCCGTCAACATGGTGAAGCCGTGGCTCAGGCGTTGCTGCAAGCGGACTTGCAGGGAGTGGTAATTAGAATGACCTCCGGTTGCCGTTACCTGGATGCCGCCATTCAAGATGGGAAACGCGCGGCGGGCATTGATGTTCCCCGGCCCCGGGGGCGCGTTGTTGTAGACCATAAAACGCCGCAGATGCACCCCGGCTGAGCCGATGTAGTTCACCTCAAGAGACATGTCTTGCGTAATCTGGCGCTGCACCCCGAACGACCATTGCGGTACATAAGCAGTGGGCGCATGATAGTCGTACCCGAGCAGGAACGACGGCGCCCCGATGAGCGTGAATATGCGGTCCCAACTGAGATTCGGAACCAGCGTGTTCGCCGTCTCCGCATTGCGGATAGTAAATGGCGCATTGCGCGTCACTTCATAGGCGGCGCTGGCGATGTCCTGCACGAAGAAAAGGCCCGCTCCGGTCCGGATCACCGTCTTATCGTTCAAGCTGTAGGCGATCCCCACCCGCGGTGCAAAATTGTTGTTATCCGCTCCGTATGTCCCGCGCCCAAAGCGTCCGTCGCGCACGTAAGGGATGTAGGATGGCAGCGGGTAGGCGGGATTGCCCTGGAATGGATCGCCTTTGCCGGACCGGGCAAATACCGGGAATGCCGAGTTGTCCCACTTGAAATCGATATTCACAATCGCATCGTACTTATCCACCCATGGCGTCTGATTCTCATAACGCAGCCCGTAGTTGACGATCAGCTTCGAGGAGACCTTCCAGCTGTCCTGGAAGTAGAGCCCGGCGTAAATGTTGCGGTAGTTCGCGATCGGTGCGCCGATCTGTCCCTCGGTGCCGCTGAAGTAGCCCAGCAGGAAATCGGCGGCGTTGTTGGCCGGGATTGTCGTACTTGCCACGCCGGTGTTTGTGTACTGGCCATTCTCAGTGAACCTTCCGCGCGTTACCGTACCGCTGATCACGTTATAGCGGGTGCGGTTGAAGTCCGCGCCTAACTTGATGGAGTGCTTGCCGCGCGACCAGGAAAAATTGTCAGTCCACTGAAAGATGGTGTCCCAGGTGTTGAAAGGAACGTCTGATGATTCGCCGATGTTTGAGATTCCGCCGCCGAGGTTGACATTGGGCGTGCCCCAGTACAGCGGATTGTCCGTGGGTAGGCCCTTGATACCCAGATTTGCAACGACGTTCTCTTTCCCGGCGCGACCGGCTTGATTGGCGTTCTCCAGCCGGCTGATCCCAAAACGGAAATCGTTCACTTTGTTTGATCCCAGAACCCAGGTATGTCCCAGCATTCCCTGATGAACCTGCGATTGGGTATTGGTTCCCTGCTGCGGCAGGTTGACGGGGTTGTACTGCTTTTCACCGGAATGCGCGTAGCGGAACATGAAGCTTGAACTGGCCGATTGCACGTAGTCGACGCGGCTGTTTTGCTGGTCGTAATCGGTGGGGCGTCCTTCGGTGTTGAGATAGTTGTTAGCCGTGAGAGTGCTTGGACTGCCCACATTGGCCAGGGCTGAAAATTTCTGCAGGTACGTTTGCGAAATGGAGTTGATGCGGCTGGTAGGGATTCGATTGCCCGGGAAGGGTGAAACGGACGCCACCGTAAGGCCGTTCGCGGCAAGCACTCTGGTGCTGGGATCGTAGATGCTGCCGGTGATCGCTGAGAAGTCCCCGGCGATCCACGATGCTGGTATCACCGTGGCCGGCAGCGTAAGTGCCTTTCGCTCGCGAAGGCCTTCATAGTTGACGGCGAAGAACAGCCTGTCTTTTCCGTGGATTGCTTTGGGGATAACGACCGGTCCGCCGAGTGTGAACCCGAATTGATTGCGCTTGAATGGCGGTATCGGTTTGCTGCCGCTGTCAAAGAAGTTCTTGGCATCGAGCGCGGAGTTGCGCAGGAACTCGAACGCGGTGCCGTGCAGGGCGTTGCTGCCGCTTCGAGTGGTCACATTGATCTGCGCCATGTTGTGGCCGTACTCGGCGGGAACAATGCCTGTCTCGACTTTGAACTCCTGCAGCGCGTCCAGCGAGGGCAGAAACAGGTAGCTGTTGAAGCTTGGATCGGTATTTTCGATGCCGTCGAGTGTGTAGTGGTTGAAAAAAATACGTTGACCGCTGGCGCTGAGGTTGAACTGGCTTCGGGTGCCGCCCTGCCGCGTCACGCCGACGGCGGACGGTTGACCGTTGGTGCTGGTCCCGGGAGTGAGCGCCGCCAGTTGCAAATAGTTCCGGCCATTCAAGGGCAGTTCCAGAATGCGCCGGTTCTCGATCACCGTGCCGACAGATGTGCTTTCGGTGTCCAGCACCGGCACGCTGCCTTTCACTTCAACAACGTCGGACACATTTCCCACCACCAGTGCGATATCAATGCGGGCCACCTGCGCCACTTGCAGCACGATGTCGTTGCGGACCTGTGAATTGAACCCGGGCATCTCGACCTTCAGCGTGTATTCACCCGGCACCAGCGCCGGCAATCCGTAAATGCCTTCGCTGTTGGTCCTCACCACCCGCTGCGTGTTGGTGGCAGGGTGCGTCAAGGTGATTGCCGCCCCTGAAATTACCGCGCCGCTAGTGTCGGCTACGGTGCCTGTAATATCCCCGGTTGGGCCTTGTCCAAAAAGGCTGATGTTGAAGAGTAGAGCGGATGCGAGCGAAGCGGCATATACATTACGACGCAATGACATGAGAGTTCCTCTTGTTGAATTACTGACGGAACTCTATCCCAGGGTGACCCTGCTGTCAATCGTATGGGACGCAAGTGTATCCTTGACTTCGATCATGGCCCGCCGTTTGATCATGACCCGCCGCCGCTTCGTTTCTGTCTCCAGTTCGGTTGCACTGGCCGCTGCCCAAGGACCACCCATCCGGGCATTAACTGTCGATGTCTTCGGAACCGTGACCGACTGGTATTCCGCCATCATTCGAGATGGCGCCGGGCTTTCGCGAAAGAAAGGCTTCCAACCCGACTGGGCTGCGTTTGCCGAGGCTTGGCGCGCCGGGTACTGGGAGGAGATGAACCGCTTGCGCCGTGGCGGGATCCCATGGGTGAAGCTGGATATACTGCACCGGCACACCCTCGACCGGCTGCTGCAGGAATTCAAATGCGATTCGTTGACCGGGCCGGAGAAACAGTGGCTGAACCTGGTTTGGCGCCGGCTGCCTGCGTGGCCCGGCGTCAAACCCGCGCTGGCCCGATTGCGCAATGGTTTTGTCACAGACGCACTCTCAAACGGAAATGTGTCCATGCTGGTGGACATTTTCCGTTATGCGGATCTGCGTTGGGATTGCGTGCTTTCCGCTGAATTGGCCCGCCATTTTAAGCCGGAGCGCGGGGCGTACCTCGTTGCGGCGGATCTCCTTGGCCTGAAATCGAAAGTGATTCGGATGATCGCGGCTGATTTCGACGACCTGGAAGGGGCCCGCGCGGCACGTCCGGGCACCGCATACGTCTATCGCCCCAAAGAGCACGGACCCGGTTACAAGAGGCCGCTACGGCCAACGTTCGCTTTAGATTTTGAGGTGCAGGATCTCTCCGGGCTGTGCAAATAGCTTGGGGCTTAGGCGAATCTGACGCAATCCGCACATTTTTTGAGGCGAAATGGACGCCAAACTGCTAATATTAAAGGTCCAGGAATGTTCCGTTTCGAAACCGCTGGTGAATCCCATGGAGAATGTTTAGTCGCAACCTTAACCGGGTTGCCGGCGGGTATTCCCATTTCTGTCAAAGCTATCAATCGCGAGCTCTGGCGCCGTCAGCAGGGCTTCGGCCGTGGCGGACGTATGAAGATCGAGACCGATCAGGCGGAAATCGTGGCGGGCGTTCGCCATTCGGCGACGATTGGGTCGCCGATCGCGATCATTATCCGCAACAAAGATTGGAAGAATTGGAACGAGATCTTGCCGGTGGAGACCATCGAGGGTGGGGAAGAGAACAAGAAGCCCGTAACCCGCCCCCGTCCGGGACACGCTGACCTCGCCGGAGCTATCAAGTATAACTTTCATGATGCGCGCTATATCCTTGAGCGTGCTAGTGCTAGAGAGACGACGGCCCGGGTGGCTGTGGGCGCTATCGCGAAGGCATATCTGGCTGAATTCGGCATCGAAATTCTAAGCCACGTCATCGCCGTGGGCACTGAAAAATTGGGCCGGCAAGCTAGTTGGGACGAACTGGTGGCGCTTTCCAAGCGGGACGAAGTGTTGCTGGGCTGCGTGGATACAGAAGCCGAACAACGGATGAAAACCGTGGTGGACCATGCCTACAAAACGGGCGATACAGTTGGTGGAATCTTCGAAGTGGTGGCGCACAACGTTCCCGTGGGCCTGGGTTCGCACATCACCTGGGACTCGCGGCTGGATGGACGCTTGGCGCAGGCCATTGTCTCCATGCAGGCCGTAAAGGGCGTCGAAATTGGGTTCGCTGAAGAAGGCTCGGCCGCGTTCGGGTCCCAGGTGCAGGATACGATCCACTACGATCGGGAAGAACGGAGTTTTCATCGCGGCGCCAACCGCGCCGGCGGCCTGGAAGGCGGCATGACCAACGGGCAGGATCTTCTAGTCCGCGGGTTCCTGAAGCCGATTTCCACCCTGCGTAAACCGCTGGAATCGGTGGAATTAATCACCCGGGAGCCCGCGCTCGCAGCCTATGAACGAAGCGATGTCGCGGTGGTCCCGGCTGCGGGTGTGATCGGTGAAGCGATGGTCGCTATTGTGCTGGCGCAGGCATTTCTGGAGAAATTTGGCGGCGACTCCATGGATGAGACCCGCCGGAATTTTGACGGCTATTCCAAACAGGTAAAGAATTTCTGATGATACATCCGATTGTGAAGTACGGCAATCCCGTGCTGGAGACGAAAGCGCAGACCGTGACCGACTTCGCTGCGCCGGAGCTGCACACGCTGGTGGAAGAAATGTTCCAATCCATGTACGCAGCCAAGGGCGTCGGCCTGGCCGCACCGCAGATCGGAGTCTCCAAGCGCATCACTGTCATTGATACGTCAAACGGGGAAAATCCCGAGGAGAGGCTTGTACTTATCAATCCGGAGATCATCAAACGCGAAGGGACGCAGACGGGCGAGGAGGGCTGCCTCAGCCTTCCCGGATTCCGAGAGCAGGTTACGCGCGCCAAACGGGCCACGATCCGGGCGCAGACTCTGAAGGGCGAATTTTTCGAGATGATCGGGGAAGATTTACTGGCCCGCGCATTCCAACATGAGACGGACCACCTGAATGGCATCCTGTATATCAGCCACGTCAGCGTGCTGAAGCGCGATTTGATAAAGCGCAAAATTAAGAAGCTGACCAAAGCCGGCGAGTGGGGGTAGAAATTCAATTTGCGCCTTGTCTTCTTAGGCATGCCGCGTTTTGCCGTGCCTTCGCTGGAACAGCTTGTGGCAGCCGGACACGACGTCTGCGCGGTATTCACTCAACCCGACCGGCCGAAGGGACGCGGCCGGCAGACTGCGTTGTCGCCGGTAAAGGAAGCGGCTCTGCGTCTGGGACTCGCCGTTCACCAGCCCGAGCGGGTGCGCCGGCCGGAGTCCATTGCGTTGTTGGCCGGATTCCACGCTGAAGCGATGGTGGTGGTAGGCTACGGGCAAATCATTCCGCAGGCGATCATCGACCTTCCGCGTTATGGCATCATCAACGTGCATGGTTCGTTATTGCCCAAGTATCGCGGGGCGGCGCCGCTGCAATGGGCGGTGGCCAACGGCGAAACCCGCACTGGTGTCACAACAATGCGGATCGATGCCGGTCTTGACACCGGCGACATGCTGTTGAAGGCGGAAACGGAGATTGGGCCGGAGGAAACCGCGGTTGAGTTGGGCGCGCGCCTGTCGATCACCGGCGCCAATCTGTTGCTGGAAACTTTGGAGAAGATGGAGGCTGGAACTCTACCGGCGGAGAAGCAAAATACGGCGGAAGCCACCTACGCCCCCATTCTGAAGAAAGAAGATGGGCTGGTGGACTGGCATTTACCTGCCTCGCGGATATACAATCGTTTTCGCGGCCTGTTACCGTGGCCGGGCACTTATACCACGTTCAGAGGTCAACTTTTGCACTTCTGGAATGTGAAACCTGCTATTGATATAGGAACGGGAATTCCTGGTTCGGTTCAGGTGCGGAATCGGAAAGTCCTCGTCTCTTGCGGCAACAATTCCGCCTTAGAGCTTTTGGAAGTACAACTCGAAGGGAGAAAGATCATCCCGGCGGGGGCCTTCTGTAACGGTCAGCACCTTTTGGATAGTGAAATGTTAGGAGAGATAAAGAATTGAAATTGCCGCTGGGCTATCGCTACGCAGCCACCTATGCGGGCATTCGAAAGGTCAACAAGGAAGACCTTGCTCTGATTGTTTCCGATACGCCGGCTTCGGCTGCCGCAGTAATGACGACAAACCGCGTGCAAGCGGCTCCGGTGAAGATCGCGCGCCAGCATCTGCGCGCGTCCCGGGGCCGCGTTAGCGCGGTTCTCGCAAATGCAGGCAACGCCAATTGCGCAACCCGCACCGGAGATGACGTGGCTATTGCCTGCTGCAAAGCCGTCGCCAAACTTCTGAAAGTGCCGGTGGCGCAAGTGATTCCCGCCTCCACCGGAGTGATTGGAGTAGAACTCGATCCGAATCTGATTATCGATGCCTTGCCGCGGCTGATGGAAGACCTGACGGAGAGCCGTTTCCCGGATGTCTCGCATGCCATTATGACCACCGATCTGGTGCCGAAAGTCGCCTTTGCGGAAGTCCCGCTGAAAGGCGGGGAAGTGCAGATCGCGGGGATGACCAAAGGATCGGGCATGATTCAGCCCAATATGGCGACGACGCTTGGTTTCGTGATGACCGATGCCGCCATCTCTCCCATTCATCTTCGGGAGATGCTGGTGCGCGCCTCGGATCGCAGCTACAATCGCCTTTCGGTGGACGGCGATACGTCGACGAATGACATTGTAATGCTGCTGGCGAACGGCGCTTCGGGAATTAAACCGTCGGAGCGGGAACGGCGGACGCTGGAAGAATCCTTGTACCTGGTGATGGAAGATCTGGCTGAGCAGATCGCGCGGGACGGCGAAGGCGCCACCAAGCTGATTACTATTCGTGTGCTGGGGGCGGCGGACGAGGAATCGGCTACCAAGATTGCCCGCAGCATTGCTAATTCGCCGTTGGTGAAGACTGCCATAGCTGGATCGGACGCGAACTGGGGCCGGATTTTATCGGCGGCCGGAAACGCCGGTGTTGAGTTCGATCCAATGAAGGTTGACATCTCGCTGAACGGAGTGCCGGTTTGCACCGGCGGTTTGGCTGCCGAGTTTTCCGAAGCCGAGCTGAAGCAGAAGCTCGACGAAAGGGAATGTATGATTCGCTTCGAGATCAGAGGCGGCGGCAAGGGCGAGACGCGGTTCTGGACCTGTGACTTTACGGAAGGTTATATCAAGATCAACGCCAGTTACCGAAGCTGAGGACGCAGCCGCCTCCAGCATCAGCGGCTATTGGGTTCTTTCGGGTTCGGTGTCACCGTTGGGAAAAAAACTGCTCCAACGGAGACGTTTGGGTTTATAATCGAATCCGGCCAGGATGGCAAAAGGGAAATCATGGAAACACCGGAGGTTTCCATGTCGTCCCGAATTCGTTGCAGAGGTGCAGAGACAATGAAAAGCGTCCTTTTGATTCTGCTGCTAGTGCTAGTTCTGCTTACTACAGCGTCAACCGTCGAAGCCAGTGTGATTCCAATTTCCGGCGTCACCGCTACCACGACCATGGGGGCCTCCAATGGAACGGTCATATCTTAAATTGTTGACGGAAGCGGCCTATCGTCGTACACTACCTCTGCCACCCATGCGGTAGCTACCTCCCAGAACTCTTGGATCGGTAGCGGCGGTGTTACCGCTGGGAGCGTGCTATTCAACCTGGGTGGCTCCTACGCCGTAAGTGGGATGGCGGTTTGGAACCTTAACAACCTCCTTAACAATTATGGCGTGCAGGCGCTCACCATTCAAGGCTCAACGGATGGTGTCATTTTCTCGGCAATAGCCGGCACTCCGACGAGTTTTAGTATGGGGCTAACATCTTCGGAGGCGGCACAGATTTTCGCTTTCTCCACCACCGTGTCTTACATCCAGTTCAATATCACGTCAAACTACGGCGGAATCGATACCGGTTTGAGCGAAGTAATGTTCACTACCGGGACAGCAACAGCAGGAACGCCCGAGCCTGCTACAGGGGTGCTGTTTGGTGTAGGACTCGCTGCCCTTAAATATCTACGCCACTGGCGTTCACAAAACCGCTTGGCGTAGGCCTTTTGGCCGGCGAGGCTCAGAATCAGCCTCGTTTACTAAGCCTGCGGAAGACTGGCTGCCTCTATCGCAAGGTTGAATCAACGAACCGATCGCTGGCAAGCGTTTTCCAGCGATCGGCAATAATCCCCCCTTAACTTCGTGTGTCAGTCCAGGGGTTCACTTCAAATCTGCGCCGTCGCCCCCACCACCTCGCATTACGTCACTTGGTCAACGGCGTTGATGTGACACACCCCTTTGACTGTCCCCATCTGGGAGGGGTCAAGCCCTCGCCTTTAGGCGACGGCTTCAGCTAGGAGCGCCGGGGAGTAGTGTGAAAGGATGGCGGAATACCGACGCGGCGCGCACACCGTATATGAGATACATCTGCATCTGGTCTGGACGACGAAAGATCGGAAAGCGGTGTTGGTGGGAGATGCGGCGACGCGAATGAGGGACTTGGTGCGAGAGATTTGCGGGACGCACGACGTAAAGATCATGAAGGGGCATGTGTCGAAGGATCATGTACAT
>JANXXV010000195.1 GCA_025350445.1 Bryobacteraceae bacterium
CTTACGCCTTGCGTTTCGCTACGGTTGCCGTCATCGGCCCCGATTGGCTCCTTTCATCCAATTAGATTCTGCCCATGCTGGGCACACCCTCGGCGCGGACCCGGGGGGCCGCCGTCCATGGGCTGTCTAGTTATTTCGTAGACGCTGCACCAGGCGGCCACCGCTTCCCACGCGGCAGCCTGTGCCGGGGAGAAAAAGGCGAACTTATTGGGTTCGCCCGTTTGGGCCGGCCGCGGGGCAGCCAGGGTTCCGGGAGAGTGCGAAACCAACATCACTGGACTCGACACCGAGACGGAATTAACTGGCGCCGGCCATCATGAAACTCCCCGTTTCTTCATCGTGGTTCGTTTGCTCCTGTCCCGCCGCGAAAAACGACATGGCGCCGTGAGCCGAGGCATTCCGATATTACTGTCCGGCCGACGACATTGTCTTGACGAATTTTTGCATTTGTCCGCTCAGATAAGCAATGTAAACATCTCCGGAATCGGTGACCGCAGTGCCGTGCCCTCCGCCGTCCGCACCTGGGGGAAACGGCAATCTTCCTAGAACTTTTCCGTCCAGATCCTGAAGGAACCCGCCTACCCAAATGTGCTGGTCTTTCGTCATGACGAGTGTGGAGACCCCTCCATAGGTCTTCCACTGATGCAGAAATTTCCCATTTGCGTCAAAAACCTCGACTCGCTGATTATCCCGATCGGTGACGTACACTCTGCCTCGCGCATCGACCACCACGTTATGGGGCAACCCGAATTCGCCTGGACCCGTTCCTCTCTTTCCAAACTCGAGCACGTACTTCCCGGCGCGCGTGAACCTGACCACCCGCGGGTTGCCGTACCCATCGCTCACATAAATATCGCCGTTGGCCGCGAAGGCCACATCGGTAGGCAGGTAGAAGTTGTTCCGGCCCATGCCGGAGACTCCTTTTTGGCCCAGCCGCATGATCACCTTCCCTTGCGCGTCCAGCTTATAGACCATGTGATTGCAAGCGTCGACCGCCCAGATGTTGCCCTCCGGATCTACACGAATGGAGTGCGCGCCGCAGGAATCGCATCCTGCCGGCCCGTACACGGCCGAGTAATTGGACCGGGTTGAAGTCCGATTGGCTGGAGGAATTGCTACGACCTTTCCCTCGCTGAACATTCCATCGCCCCACGAGCGCACAAACTTTCCATCGCTTTCGAACTCCAGAATCGGATGAGCGCCGCGATGGAGCACCAGGATATGGCCCTTCTTGTCGACGGCTACAGCGGGCGCCTGAATGAGATTCCAGGGACCTGCGGGGAATCCGGCTTCGCTGGTGGCCTCTATCGGCCAATTCACCAGCTTGTAACTCAACTCGGGCACCTCAGAACCCGGTCTGGCCCCGTTCGCCCGCTGGCAAAGTCCGAGGCCGGGAAGACAAATCAACAGTAGGCCGGCGCGGCCAAAGCTCATACACGTCCTCTTGCTTGCTGTAGTAAGAAACTCCATTTGCACTCCTGTCTAAAAGCGAAACTTTCCCTGGAACAGCACAGACCGCTTTACCGTAGCTGAGTTGATTCACGGTCGAATTGCAGTACAGCCCGGCTGCTTCTTCGGCTGCTGAGAGCGCGATGTATTCGGAGATCCGGGGATGCCCAGGCTCCAGCAGCAGTTCTTTGCGATGGAGGATTGGCGGATTTAAGTTGTCACTGTAGTCGAGGTCGTAGCACTTACCGGATGAGAGGTCGATGGCGAACGACCTTGCAAGGGACGGATGTGGTTCGTCGAAGAAATCCGGATAGGAGAGAAAGGAGAGCCGTGGTGCTCCGGTACGAAACTTGACTACGTTAAAGTCATCTCCGAGGCCCTGAGGCGCGGATAGCGTTTGGAGAAGAGAAACGAATGGTTCCCGCCGGCAGACCCCGGCTTCTCTGTGCGAGTAAGCCGTGCCGGGTAGGCGTTTCCCATAGCCCAGTTGTTTGACCAAGCGCCCGAAGTCCGTCCAATCTCCACGCAACATCCGATCTTCTCCTCCTTTATTGATACCGCAGAAAGGGTTGGCGATGGGCTGATGCGGCGAATCAAGACCGTTCCAAGGCTACTTCGGTCGATGAAAGTGGGCCCATTGAGTCTGGAAAAAGGACCTGGTACACGGAAAGAGAAGAAGTTCCGCCGATTGAGCGCGGTTCTCGTTCATTGCCTTCTTGAACCCGCTGAGATCACATTCCGCGGCGCGAAGTTCCCCCAAATTCCTGGTAGCGTCTTCCTTCCTCCACCTTGATAGAAGTTCCAACGTGGCGGTATCGACAGCCCCAGCGGATGAGGGCTGCACGGGAGGCGGCAATGTAGAGCTTCCGGATGTGGTTTGGCGCTTCATTGAGAATTGCCTATGGGCCGTGATCGTACCACCGCCTACGCTGCGCGAAATTCTCAGTCCCGCCGGTTCCGGCGGTTCGGCGAAATAGCCGATCCGTCGATCAATTCGCAAGAGGCGGTAGGCATGGTAGCTTTGTGTTCTACGTGGCCTTGTTCTTGAGTCGGGGGCATTGCTATTGTGTAGACGGAATTTTCACCCTTGCCATTGAAAACGCGCGCGTACGTCAGGGCGAATTGGCCCTGGCGCCGGAATGTGTGATGTTCGTTGAGTGCGACGAATGACGACAACCGATAACATTCTACAGAAATTTCGTCATCTGAACGTCTGGAAACGTGGCGATGAGCAAGCTCCGCATGAGCCACTTCTGGTGCTGCCCGCGCTGAAATTGTGATTCCGGCCTCGTTTGCCGGTGCCTTGCCGGGAGTTGGCTCTGGCAACTGGACCACGATGAACCGCCGGTGTGTTCCATCTTCGTGATTGAGCGGAACGACCGCCTCTGCCGTAGATCCAAAACCAGCAAAGAAGTCCAAGATTATCGCGCTCGGGTCAGAATGAGTGATATAGCTTTCTTCGGTTACCGTCAAAGCAACCCGCCGTTGGTCAACTATTAAGTAAGCGGGGAATCCACTAGTTTCCGTTCCAGGTCGAGCTTCACGCGCGGCCACTTAGAGTCGATGATGCTGAACCAGACGGTATCGCGAACGCGGCCGCTCGCGGTGATCATGTGGTTCCGGAAGATTCCTTCCTGTTTGGCGCCGATGCGCAGGATTGCATCGCGCGATTTCTGATTCAATGAGTCGGTCTTGAATTCCACGCGGTGACAATGCAAGGGACCGAAAGCGTGGCTCAGCATGAGATATTTCGCCTCAGTATTGATGGCGGTCCGCTGCCAGGGTTTGGCAATCCAGGTGGAACCGATCTCAAGCCGCCGGTGTTTCGCCTCAATATTCATAAAGCGCGTGCTGCCTATGATCTTGCCCGAGGCGGCGTCGATGGTAGCGAACGGCATTTCAAGTTCCTGCTCCCGGGCGCGGAGGGCCGCTTCGATGTATGCAAGCATGTCGGCGGCCGAGTGGATCTGTAGCGGGGTCCATCGCCACAGGTCCTCGGCTAGACCTACTTCGCAGAGCGCACCGTGATGTTCGCGCGTCAGGGGTTCGAGCCGGACGTGGCGGCCCTCCAGCGGATGACAGTGGAGCATATACCTTTATGATACGGGGGGGCAATGCCGATAAGACGGATGAGGGTCCTTGAACTACCGCAAAAAGCTACTGTTGGCGTTTGTGATTTTCGCCCTGGTGACGAACGGGATTTCGCTGGGGGTGATGTACCAGTTGTCCCACTATTACATGTTCGGGGGGTATCAGGCGAAACTTCTTTCCATTGCCGCCTCGGCGGCCGCGATGCTGGACGGAGAAGCGCTCAAGGATATTCAGAAACACGAAGACGAGGACACGCCTTCCTATCTCCGTCTGCGCGAGACGCTGCGGCAAGTCAGAAATGCCAATCGACGCAAGGATACTTTTGTGCAACGGATCTTCACGGTGATGGCGTCGAAGGCCGATCCGTCCGTCCTCTTAATTGGCGTGGATGCGGAAGAGAGCCTGCGGATAGCGGCACATCCCGGCGATGTTTATCGCGCCGCGAGCGCCGCTCCCATCAATATGCGGGAAGCTAAGGCGGAGAGTTCCTTCGTCACCGATGAGTTTGGAACGTTTCTCCGCGCGTGGGCTCCGGTGAAAGACCGGGCCGGAAATATCGTCGGAGCGATGGTCGTGCAAGCGCCTGAATATCGGGTAGACTCCATGATGAGGCCACTGCTTTTCAGCGGTTTGGGATCGTTGGTGTTTGCCGCATTGATTGCGTTTCCGGTGGCGCGGTTCCTCAGCAATCGCGCCAGCCAACCGCTGGTGGAACTGAAAGACGCGGTGGACGCCATCGGCAGGGGCGAATTCGCTACCCGGTTGGGAACCGGCTCGAAGGATGAATTCGGCGCCGTCGCCCTGGCGGTGAATGCCATGGCCGGCGGCCTGGGAGAGCGCGATCGCGTCAAATCGGCGTTCGCGCGCTACGTCTCGAAACAGGTGATGGATTCGGTGTTGCAGTCCGATGCCACGGGAATCCAACTGCGCGGCGGCCGGCGCAGGATCAGCGTGCTGTTTTCGGATATCCGCGGATTCTCCACCATATCTGAAAATCTGCCGCCGGAGAAAGTAGTGACGCTATTGAACGAATATTTCGAGCGCATGGTGGACATTGTTTTCCGCAACAAAGGCACGCTGGATAAGTTCATGGGAGACGGTCTCATGGTAATTTTTGGCGCTCCCGAGGACGACATCTATCAGGAAGAGAATGCGCTGCGCACCGCCATTGAGATGCAGGATGAATTGGGACTGATGGCGGCGAAGTGGGAACTGGAGGGCATCCATATCCGCATCGGGATCGGGATAAACTCCGGGCCGGCGGTGGTGGGTAATATCGGCTCTTCCCGGAGGATGGAATACACGGCGATTGGCGACACGGTGAATCTGGCATCGCGCCTGGAATCGGCCACCAAGGATTTTGGGGTCGGGATACTGGTCAGCGAATACACCTACAACGCCGTGCGGGGCGCGTTTCCCTTTAAGGCGATGGGGGCGGTGCAGGTGCGCGGGCGCAGTGAACCGGTAATGGCGTATTCGTTGGAGACTACACAAATCGCATAGAATGTTCTGATGACCTCCACGGCGGTGGCCGTTCCCACGAATCGATTGCAGTATGCGGCGGCGGCGGTGTTCATGCAGGTTTTGCTGGGCATTATCTATGCGTGGTCGATCTTCCGCGCTCCGCTGGCGCAGTTGCACGGAT
>JANXXV010000226.1 GCA_025350445.1 Bryobacteraceae bacterium
GCTCTTCTTCGTGTCTCCGGGACAGATCAACTTCCTGGTTCCGATGAATATTCCCACGTCGGGGACCGCCGAGTTTCAGGTTGTGAAGGCATCGATCGGGCAGGTGCTGGCGAGCGGGAGCGCTAATCTGGATCGAGTAGCTCCGGCGCTGTTCGCCAGCAACGGCGCGGGAACCGGTCAACTGGCTGCCCTCAATGAAGACGGTACCGTCAATAGTCCCACGAACATGATCAGCCGGGGCAAGGTGATTGTACTCTACGGCACCGGCGCGGGATTCGTTACCGGGGCGCCTCCGGATGGAACTCCGGCAACCGGAGCTGTCAACACGGATGCGCAGCCGCCGTCCGTTAGGGTGCTGATCGGATCGGACTTCGTCCCGGATGCGAATATCCAGTATTCGGGACTTGCGCCTGGATTCCCGGGCCTCTGGCAGTTAAACGTGAAGATACCAGATACGGTTCTGCCGAATCCCGCGACGGTGGTGGTCGTCCAGATCTACAGCATCAATAGTAATGCCGGGAAGGGTGGGCAACGGCTGGTCACGACCATCGCCGTCAAGCAGTAAGCGGCTGTGCGGAGAGAACCCGGCACTCCGCTCCCGTACGGTCGCGGTTCGGTTACGGGCCCCAAACTATTGGCGGGCGCTACTTGATCTGGATCTTCACTTCATTGCCGCGCACGCCGCCGATTGTGATACTCAGCGGCTGTGCGCCGCTGGGTATTCCATCCGGGATCTGCACGTTCACTTGATACAACCCCGGAAAGCCCGGAGCAAGCCCGCTGAACAGTACCTTCGCGGCCGCGCCGGCGACGACCACCTGCGGCAGAAGCACCGTCTGTTGTACCCCGCCTCCCGGTGCCTGTAGCGGGCCTAGACCAGTGGTGTAAATCTCAACGATATTTGAGCTGGCGGTGTTCAGGATTGCGCCGAAACCGGTGGCGGTGTCGAAGAAGATTCCAGGAGCCGCCTGCAAGAGCGGGACGCTCGCGGTGGACGAACCAGCCGAAGTTTTCACGATGATGTCCGCCTTCGGACCAGTGGCATCGGCGGGGACCAGGAAGTTGATCTGGCGGTTGCCGGAGTAGAATACCTGGCTGGAGAATCCGTTCACCGAGACCTGCGAGGAGGCGAGGTTGGTTCCGAAGATGGTGGCGATTCCACCAGGCGAAATTCCGGCCGCGAACGACGCCGCGTTAACAACGCTGCCCGCGGCGAAATTCGGGTTACCCAACGCTGCCGCGATTACACTTGCGCCGCCGATGGAGGCAGTCAGTTCGTTAAGCGGACCGGGGCCGGGCTGCCAGCGGAATTGCACCAAGCCCGCCTCATCGGTCACGGCACCGCTGGCGATCAATCTCCCACCCGCGGAAACCGTGGCTCGCACCGCAATGCCGGGGTAGGGCAGGGCATTCACGTCCGTCACCCGAACCGACACCGGCTGCGGCAGCTCGACGCCGCTCACGGCGGGCTGGTTGTCGCCGGAATTCACCGACAGCTTCAGTGCCGCGGGTGCCGCCACTTGTATTCGCGAACTGACCAGTTCATAGCGTGCGTCAGAGGCTTCGGCCACCAATTCATCCACGCCCTCCCGCAATCCAGTGAATTGGAACGAGGCTTCGGTTGCGCCCGCGGGAATAGTCACCGAACCCGGCACACCGATGGCTCCGCCCGCTCGCAACATCACCGTCAACGGCGTGGCCAATGCGGTTTCCACCGCCACCTTGCCGCTTGCGGTGCTTCCGGCAAGCACTCCCGCGGCGGGGAATGTGGATACCCGCAGAGCCTTCTTCAAGCTGGTGTCGGCTGTAGCATTCTGCGAAGCCGCCCGGTTGTAGAAGCTTTCAAATTGCGAGCGATAGGTGTCCAGTTGGTTCAACTGATCGGTGGTTGGCGCAGTGCCGCCCGCGGTCACCAGGACGAAGGCAAACCGGAAGCGCCGCTGGGCAACGGTGTAGTCCGGCGTGCGCCGGCCCTCGGCCTGGACTATCTCTTCAATGTGGATATCTCGGCGGGTGCCGTTGAAGTTGACGCCTGTTTGCGGCGCGCGTCCCGAGTCCCCGCTGGTGGCGTTTTGCACCAGAAATGTCGCGGGTACATCCTGCGCGGGCAGGAAGCCCATCAAATACTGATCGAGCGGCGCGTATCCTTGGACAGTCCCGATGGTAGTGAATCGGGGCGTCACTCCAGGCCCGTTGTCGCGAATCCGGTTGCCTTCGAGGAAAGACGCTTCCGAGTTGAAGGCGAAATTCCAATGGACCAGCGAGCGGCCCAGCATCGGCCGGGCGTCCGGATTACCGGGATCGCGGACGCTGGCGAAGGCAAGAAACAGGTGGCCGGTTTCGTGGCCCAAAACGGTTAGCGGCGTGTCCTTGGTGGCGCCACGCGCGGCCACAACGGCGTTCGGATCGACCGGATATTGCGTCAAGGGACCCATGTTCAGGATGGCCTGCAGGCGGCGTCTGGATCCCGCTTCAAATCCCAGGTCGGCCGGAAGATCGCCGTATCCAGTCCGGTTGTTCCTCACGGTCACTTCATAGGCAACCGCCCCTGAGCTGGCCGGGATGCCAAGCGCATTGTAGAAGACCAGGTAATCGTAGGAATCTTCGTGATTCAGATAGAACTTCTGAGCCGCCGAGTAGATATCGATCTCATCGTTTCCAAGAAACCGCGCGGCGATTGCTGCCGAGTATTCCTGGGTGCTTCCGGCGGCAAAATCCACAATGCTGGTGGCTCCCTGCAACCTTCCGGGCGCGATGCCCACTACCGATTCGCTCCCAGTCACGTTCGAATAGGCGAATTCGATCTTGCCATCGGGAAACAGCCGCACTTGAAACGTATAGAGTACGCCAACGCCGACATCGGCATACTGTGGCACGTCCACCCAACTGACCACGAATCGATCCGCTGCCGAGAGAACGCGAATGCCGTTGGTTGCCCTGGTGGGATCGAGATCCGCAAACAGCGGCGCGATGCGAGGTGGGCCGGCTGTCAAGCGGCCGAGCGAACGTTCTCCCGATCCGGCGTCCGGCAAGACGAAGGTCAGGTTTCCATCCGAATTGACCGACAACTTCTTATATTGCGCGCCGAAGAATGGGAACGGGAAGGGCAGGTCGAGATCGCGGGAATCGTCGTCGCCGATGCCAGCGACTAACACTCCGGAAGTTCCAGCGGCGGAATCGTAGGTGTCGCCCGCGGCTTCGACGCGGTAGCGCGACGCGTTTGCGGTTGAGGGCAGGAACCGGACGGTCTTCTTATTCAGATTGAAGCCGTTTCGCCGGGCAACGGTGCCGTCGGTATCGTCCAGCACTGCGATTTCGCCGGAATCGGAAAGCGCGGCGTTGGCCATTGCCTGCGGGCTGCGTTTCTTCACCGTGTGGGAGGCGGTTTGATGAAGTTCGAACGAGAGCCGGGCTGCGTCGGGACCGGTTCCGCAAACGATGGGGTCCTGGCGCGCCTGGGTGATGGAGAGGGACAAAAGGAGCGCTATAGGGCGGGCTATACTCTTCATTTTGACAACACTATAAGTGTAGACTTGATTTCTGGACGTCCGGTTTCCGGAACATT
>JANXXV010000266.1 GCA_025350445.1 Bryobacteraceae bacterium
AGGTCTCGACAAGATCTTTATCGATGCCGGAGCCGAATGGCGCGAAGCGGGTTGTTCCATGTGTATCGCGATGAATGGCGATCAGTTGAAACCCGGCGAATACAGCGTCTCGACAAGCAACCGCAACTTTGAAGGACGGCAGGGAAAGGGAGGCCGGACGTTTCTGGCGAGCCCTCTCACCGCAGCCGCCAGCGCCATCACCGGCGTAGTCACCGACGTGAGGACGTTACTCCAATGAAGAAATTCACGAAGTTCGAAAGCCGCCTTCTGCCGTTCCCGATCGACAACATTGACACCGATCAGATCATCCCTGCCCGGTTCCTGAAAACGATCACCAAGGAAGGGCTGGACAAACAACTGTTCAACGACTGGCGCTACGATGCGGAGGGGAACCCGAAGCCTGATTTCATCCTCAATCAACCGCGGGCGACAGGTGTGGAGATACTGCTGGCCGGCGACAACTTCGGCTGCGGCAGTTCCCGCGAGCATGCTCCGTGGGCTCTTACGCAGTTCGGATTCCGCGCGGTGATCAGCACTTCGTTCGCGGACATCTTTAAGGGCAACTCGCTGAAGAATTCACTGTTGCCGATTGTGGTCCCGGCCGATGTACACACTGCGCTCTTCGCGGCGGTCGAGGCCGATCCGAACGTGCAGGTCGCGGTGGATCTGGTGTCGCAGACCCTGACGCTGCCGGACGGCAAACAGATTCCGTTCGCGGTGGACGCGTTCTCGAAGCAGTGCTTGCTTGAAGGGGTGGATGAACTCGGCTACATTCTTACGCAGGAACCCAACATCGCCGCCTTTGAAGCGAAGCGGATCGGCACTCTAGACACGCTGCAGGCCTAGCTCTGATACACCGTATAGCCGGCGGCACTCAAACGCGCCGGCTCCTTCGGCATCACGATCCAACCTACGAGGTAGGCGATCAACCCGACGGACGGCGGGAAGAACGTGAGAATCAACCAGACCAGCCGCACTACGGTTACATCGACGTCCAGATATTTCGCCACACCGGCGCAAACGCCAGCCACCTTCTTGTTGTAAACCGAACGCGTTAGCGGGCGCGGGTCCGGTCCCACAAACGGATGCTTCGCGGCCTTTTCAGTGCCGGTTCCACACTGCGAGCAGTAGATATCCCGATCCTGCAGTTCAACTCCACACTTGGTGCAGTACATCGCTTCGTACCCCCTTCCACTTCAGAAACGCAATCCGCCGCGAATAAGTTCCTCGTATTCTGGGATGATTAGATATGGTGATCAAAGAGAGCGAGATTACGCCCGAAAGTGTCTATCTGAACCGGCGGCAGATCCTGACGGCAGCGGGATTTCTGGGCATGGAAAAGCTATTGTCCGGGGCGGCGGCGGTGCAGCGGAACCCGGAGTTCACGCTCGACCGGCCGGTCACCAATGAAGCCGCTGTTCTGAGCTACAACAACTTCTACGAGTTTCACGGCAGCGACAAACAGGCGGTCAAAGACCTGGTTGGCAAGTTCACCACCAATCCATGGGCCGTGGAAGTGGGCGGCCTGGTGAACAAGCCGAAGACGTTCGACATCGACGACCTGCTGCGCACCATGCCGCTGGAAGAACGCCTCTACCGCCACCGCTGCGTCGAAGCCTGGTCGATGGCCGTCCCGTGGACTGGCTTCCCGCTATCGGCACTGATCAAACTGGTGGATCCCAAGCCCGAGGCGAAATTCGTCCGGTTCATCAGCGTCAAGCGTGACAAGGAGATGCCGGGCATCCCATCGCAGCCGTGGTACCCGTGGCCTTACTTTGAGGCGCTGCGGATGGATGAAGCAATGAATCCGCTCGCGCTGGTGGTCACCGGCCTGTATGGGAAGCCGCTGCCGAAGCAGAATGGCGCACCGATCCGGATCGTGCTGCCCTGGAAGTACGGCTTCAAGAGTGCGAAATCACTGGTGAAGATCGAGTTTGTGAAAAGCCAGCCCGCCACCTTCTGGAACAAACTGCAGGCGGACGAATACGGCTTCTATGCCAACGTGGATCCGAAGAAGCCGCACCCCCGGTGGTCGCAGGCCGTCGAGCGCCTGATTCCAACAATGGAACGGCGGCCGACGCTTCCGTTTAACGGCTATGAGAAGTACGTCGCCGGGATGTACAAGGGTGGGGAGTGGTGAGTCGCCAGTGATCAATCAATAGCTTACCTTGCCTAGAATCACCGGACGCCGCGCGCCGGTGGCGGACGGCAGGTTCGACGGCCGCTTGTGCCATGTCTCGTATGCCAGCACCGCGAAGGCAATGGCTTCCTTGGCATCGACGTCGATTCCGAATTCACCCGAATAGCGGAGATTCACCGCGGGAATAAAGGCCATCAAATACGCCATCATGCGGGCATTGTGCGCGCCCCCACCCGATACGATAATTTCCTGCACGGGGAACGGCACGAAGCGCTGAATGCCTGCGGCAACGGCGGCCGCCGTGAAGGCGGTGGCGGTCGAGATCAGATCGAGCAATGGCAGCCCGGTCACGCGCAGCTCATTGATAAACTCCCGGCCATACTGCTCTCGGCCTGTACTCTTCGGCGGTGCTTCCCTATAGAAGCGGCGCCGAAGGAGGTGGTCGATCAAGGCAGCATCCACTGTTCCCGTTTGCGCGAGACGCCCGCCGAGGTCGTACTTTTGCCTGCCTCTGGTGTGAATTGCGACTAACTGGTCTATGACCATGTTGCCGGGCCCGGTGTCGAACGCGACCACGTCTTCGGGTTTGCCGTTCGCCGGGATGGCGGTGATGTTGGCGATACCGCCGATGTTTAGCGCGACGCGGCCCAGCTTTTTGTCACTGTAAAGCAGGTAGTCGACGTAGGGAACCAGCGGCGCGCCCTTGCCTCCGGCGGCTATGTCACGCGGGCGGAAGTCGGATACAACCGGGATGCCTGTGCGCTCGGCCAACACCGAGCCATCTCCGATCTGCAGTGTGTTGCCGCGCTCGTGATAGATGGTCTGCCCGTGTGAGCCGATCAGTTGAATGGTATCGAGCGGAACGCCGCATTTCTTGACGGCCCTGGCGTAGAGCTCTGCGAGTTGAAAGTTAAGCCGCGAGATCATCGATGTGTGGGCAGTGCTGTTCGACACGCTGAGAATCTGATCGCGCACCTTCCGCGGGTACGGCGTGGTGCAGTGCGCTAAGACTTCGAACTTGCGGCCGGTAATGTCGATTACGGCGACGTCGATCCCGTCGAGCGAAGTCCCGCTCATGATGCCCGCCACTCTCATCAATGCTTTAACTCCTTCTGCAATTCACTCAGTAACTGGAGCGCGTCGATGGGGCGCAATTCGTCGAGCTTCAGGCCCCGGATGCGGTCGGCAATCTGATAGTTTACGGGCTCGAAAAGCTGAATCTGCATGGGGCCCGAGCGGCGCGGGGTTAGCTCTTCGGTGACGGCGTGTTCGGACTTCTCATGCAGTGTGAGCACC
>JANXXV010000270.1 GCA_025350445.1 Bryobacteraceae bacterium
AGTCGGAGCCGTTCTCCTTGTGGTAGTGCTTTGCTAACGCGCTGGTGTCAAGGAAGTAGTTTGGCAATCAATCAGCGCTCTTCCCGCTGAGCGATCACGGCGTCGGAGAGCGAACCGGAGATGGTTGCCAACGCCCGCCGCACTTCATCCAGGCTGACGGTGTCCTGGGCCGCTTGGGCCCATTCTTCCGGAGAAAAGTATCCGGCGATCTCCTGGCCAACCGAACCGGGGTCGATAATGGTGACCGTCACCTGCTGCCTCTCCTCGAGAGGCAGCGCCTCTAAAGGCTGGAGAACACCATTTTTGTATACGGCTTGAAGTCGTCTCTCCATACGCTTTCATTTTAACCGATCCTCGGTTCCAGGGAGGCCAGCGCTCCGCACCTCTAAACAAGAACCTTGCAAAGGGTCTAGTGTAGGTGTAACATCGCACATATACAATGGCGAAGGCAGAAAGCTCCGGGGAAGTCCGGCGATGGTTCTTGCGCGCGGCGCAGGGCCTTTGGCCAGTCGCGCTCGGTTCCATATCTTTGCGAAAGAGTCCGTGTGTTCGGGAGAACTGTTCCGCATGTCAATCCGGCGTTGGCCACAGCAGCTACGCTCTGTCCGGCTACCAGGGTGAGAAACGTTTCTCCGTCTACGTCCCGGATGAGCTGGCATCCGATGTTCAAGGAGCCGTCGAGAACGGACGGCAACTTCAGGAACTGATGAAGGAAGCTGGGATGCGGTATGTTCGGGCCCGGAAGAGTGAGAGACACCTCAGATCACGTCAATGATCCGTTGTCCGTCTCGCTTGTCAGGGTCCATTTTTGAGGCGATTCTCAGTTAGGATTGGGATGCCTATAAAGGGTAACAACATACTTGACACACTGAGTTATTTGGCGTATAGCTAGTCCATGGACACGACAACACAGCTTCCAGCAAGCCTGATGGAAGCAATCAGGTACTTCAGCGATCCTCAGGTATGTGTAGATTTTTTTGCTGATCTGAAGTGGGGGAATGCTGGACCGAGCTGCCCTCTATGTGGTGAAAGCGATCTTCTCTACTTGAAATCCCGCCGCATTTGGAAGTGCAGGCCGTGTGAGAAGCAGTTCTCTGTGAAAGTCGGCACGATCCTAGAAGACTCCCCCATCGGTCTTGACAAATGGGCTTGCGCGATGTGGATGTTAGGTAACTGCAAGAACGGCGTTAGTTCCTACGAGATCTCACGCAGCATCAAGGTCACACAGAAGAGCGCTTGGTTCTTACTTCATCGGATTCGCTATGCGGTCCATCAAGGAAGCATCTCCAAGCTTTCCGGCGAAGTCGAAGTCGATGAAACCTTCATCGGCGGCAAAGCCCAGAACATGCACAGAGACAAGCGCGCCGAAAAGATCACCGGACGCGGGCCGGAAGGAAAGACGATAGTTGCGGCTGTCTTAGAGCGCGGCGGTAGGGTTCACGCTAAAGTCGTAGGCACGCGCAAGAAGGGTGATCTCCAGAAGTTGGTCCGTGAGCACGTTGAAGGCGGATCGATGCTATACAGTGACGCCCTGAAGTCCTACGACGGCTTAAATGCGGACTATACACATCAGGTGATTGATCACGCAGTGGAATACGTCAACGGCTCCGTCCATACAAACGGGCTAGAAAACTTTTGGAGCTTACTCAAGCGAAGCATTCGCGGCACGTACGTCAGTGTGGAGCCTTACCACCTGTTTCGCTATCTTGATGAGCAAGCGTTCCGTTTTAATGCTCGGAAGTCCAATGACGGCGAACGGTTCTCGCAAGTGGGCGCTGGCATTGCCGGAAAGCGCCTCACCTATAAGGCTCTGATCGGAGAGGGAGGTAGTCTTTAGTGAAAACAAAAAAAGAGAGAATCGCGGTAAGCGAAGAGCCCGAAGAGTGGAGGCGGTTTAAGGAGCTAGCGGCGAAGGTGATGAAGGCCCCGCCGATGCCACGCAAGATCAAAGACGTAGAGCCACTAGAGCCACCGGAAATCGATGCCACTGACGCGTGCTGATCTGCGTCAGATTTCATTACTCATTCAGAAAATCGTTAACGATATGCGCTTGGGCGCTATCGTCGAAGCGATCAATAGCCAGACGAACGCCATAAGTAAACAGGTAGAAGGCAGCAATAAGACCCGCGAACCACAGCCACCCCGATATCCGGAACGGATTAGCGCAGAAGTAGACTTTCCACCAGAAAAAACTCAGCGAGACCAAGCCGACCAAAAGAAGTCCCACAGACTGCAATGGGCCACTTTTTGGACCGGATTGCTTTCTCTCGCTACCCTTGGTGTTTACACGGAATATACCCGCCGACAGTTTCACGCTTTTGAACTCTCTAATGCTATCAATGTCAAGATTGCAGAATCGGCCCTTAAATCCACCGAGGCAGCTCAGGGCGCTACGCGGATAGCCCCAGAAGCCATGAAGGCCACCCAGGATCAATTCAGGCAAGACCAGCGGCCCTACATATGGATCACGAAGGATTTGGGGCAACCGGGTTTTATCGAGAATTCCGGTCAGTTTGTTTGGACCTACCACATCACGAATTACGGCAAGAGCCCCGCATATAAACTGATCTGCCATCAATTCACAAAGATTGGAAATCTGACCTTTCCGCAATTCGGGTCCAAATTCTCCATCGGTCCGCCGATGCCCCCTATGGCGGAACAATTCAATACGGCTGTATCTTCGCCCGGCATTACCAGAGAATCGTTCGACCGTCTCTTTTAGGACCGATCACGGCCTTGGGGTGTTTGTCAAAATTGAATACGCCGATTCGTACGGGACAAAATACGAAACCGCCTTCTGTTACTCCCGCCTCGCATCAGGAGCCTTGAACTACTGCACAGACAACAATTACATAAAATAGAAACGCCAGCCCGTCACGCCACCCGCCATCGTCCCATTTACGAGTGAGCCAAGTATGTTGTTGCCCTTGCTTGCGGAAAAGCCCGCAGTTTCCCTTTCCGCCGCCGGTCAACGTCTCGGTTTTTCTATTACTCATCTCAAGGATCTGTGCCCGGAGGAATGCGTCGCACTCGCGTCGAGGTATGTTCGCTGGAGGCATGACGCGTTAGCACAACGCAAACTTCAGTTGATTGGCGAGGTTCAGGAGGTCGTTGAGCAGATTCACGCTCGCGGCCGGTATCCAACCCTCCCACGAGTAACCGCACTTCTGCCATCAACAGCATTGCGCGATTGGCACGCACTCACAGCGGCCGTCAAAGCAGCGCGGGTCGTGATCGGACTATAGACGCCAACGCGTCACTCAGAATCACACAAAAATTACGTAGGCGAGCCCGTCGTGGTGTGCAACTGAAGCATATGATGGCACTCGCTGCCAGCTTATGCTTCAAGTCACGCCCCGGGCCAGGCCCGCCGCCGCCGGCAATTTGCCGGGTGTTACCATGGGCCGTTAAGATCGGACATGATTCGAGAACTCATTCGCGGGCAGGCTGCCCGGCATGCCGGCGCACCGGCGATTCTTGCTCCCGGCTATGGGGTTCTCACCTACCGGGATCTTGATTCCGCGGTGACGCGGATCGGAGCTGCCCTCGCAAGCCACGGCCTGACCAAATCGGCGCGGCTCGCACTCGCCTGTTCGAACGGGCCCGAGGCCGCGGTAGCATTTCTGGGTATTGCGGCGCACGCCGCCTGCGCTCCATTGAATCCCGCCTATCGAGCCGGCGAGTTTGAGTTCTACCTGGCGGATCTGCGTCCGCAAGCCGTAGTGGTGCAAGCCGGCCTCGACTCCGCTGTGCGGCAGGTTGCCGTTACCCTCGGCATTCCTTTGTTCGAACTCAAGGGGCGGGCTTCCGGCTTGGCCGGTGATGTTGAACTTCTCCGCGCCGATGAATCGGGACAGGCGGTTTGGCCTGCCAATGAACTTCCCGATCCCGCGGACGTGGCGCTTTTACTCCACACCTCGGGTACCACTGCGCGGCCCAAACTGGTGCCATTGACGCAGTTGAACCTGGTCACGTCGGCTGGCCACATCGCGGCATCGCTTTCTCTGACGCTTGCCGACCGTTGCATGAACGTAATGCCGCTGTTTCACATCCACGGGTTGGAAGCCGCCCTGTTGGCCTCGCTAACCGCTGGTGGAAGCGTGGTCTGCTGTCCGGGATTTGTGGCCCCGAAATTCTTCGAATGGATGAAAGAATCCCAACCGAGCTGGTACACCGCTGTTCCCACCATCCACCAGTTGGTCTTGGCGCGCGCGAAATCGAAGAACGATCTCCCAGCGCTGGCTTCCCTTCGGTTCATCCGCTCCTGTTCCTCCGCTTTGCCGCCCTCTCTGATGGAAGAAATGGAGGCCGCCTTTCACGTCCCGGTCATCGAGGCGTACGGAATGACCGAAGCGGCTCACCAGATGACGTCGAATCCCCTGCCCCCTGGAAACCGCAAGCCGGGATCGGTCGGCGTCGCCGCGGGGCCTGATGTATCCGTCATGGACGACGCCGGGAACCTTTTGCCGCCGGGAGCCCTCGGAGAGGTGGTCATTCGCGGCCCAAACGTTACCGCCGGCTACTTCGCCAACCCGGAAGCCAATGCCGCGGCGTTCACCCGCGGATGGTTCCGCACCGGGGATTTAGGGTCCATGGACGCCGGCGGACACCTGTTTCTGAAAAGTCGGAAGAAAGAGATCATCAATCGGGGCGGAGAGAAGATCGCTCCCCGCGAGATCGACGAAGCACTGCTCTCTCATCCGGCTATTGCTCAGGCGGTTGCATTCCCGGCGCCCCACTCGCTGCTTGGGGAAACAGTGGCAGCCGCCGTGGTGCTGAAGCCTGGTCATGGCATTACAGAGAAGGCTTTGAGAGAATTCGCCGCCCAGCGCCTGGCCTCTTTCAAGGTGCCCGAAAAGATCTTGTTCCTGCCCGAAATTCCCCAGGGGCCCACCGGAAAGATCCAGCGAATCGGCCTCGCTGCGCGGCTTGGCGTAGCCGAGATAAATCCTGCCGCCGCCGAGCGCCCCCCGTTCGTCGCGCCCCGCTCGAAGATCGAGAAGCGGATTGCCGCCATTTTCGCCGATACACTGGCCCTCGGCCGCGTCGGCCTTCATGACAGTTTCTTCAATCTGGGCGGCGACTCGTTGCTCGCCGCCATTCTGCTCACCCGTATCCAGGCATCGGAAGCCCTGGAGATCTCTTTTGTCGAATTAGCCGAAGATCCAACCGTGGACGGAATTTGTAAGCTTGTTGCTTCGCCGCGGGCATCCGCCGCCTCCGAATCGCCGAACCGGGAGTTGCGGGTCGTTGTCAGGGCCGGGTCATCGCGGCCCGCGCTGTTCTGCGTTCCCGGTGCGTCCGGCAACGTGGCTGGATTCTTCCAGCTCTCCCGCAGCCTCGGCCCTGATCAGCCGTTAACGGCGTTTCGTCTGCCTTCACCGGATTCCGGCGCGATTCGAGTCGAGGAACTCGCCGCGCGCTATGTCGCGGAGGTGCTGGCGTCGCAGCCGGATGGACCGTACCACCTCGCTGGCGTTTGCACCGGCGGGTTTGTAGTTTTTGAGATGGCGCGGCAGCTTTCAGCTCAGGGTAAGGATATTGGTGTCCTCGCGTTGCTCGATTGCTACAACCACGCGTGGGCCGCCGGAATCGGAGTGCTCTCCCGATCCGGATATCGCCTGGAACTTCTCTACAGGAGGTTCCGCTATCAACAACGCAACCTGCGGAAGGCCGGCCCCGCCGGCGCAGGGCGATACCTTCGCTCGAAGTTCGATGACTTTTCCAGAACCCTGCTGCAGCGGGTCCGCCGTCTGCCCATCCGCCATGCCGTAGCCCAATACGTGCCACCGGTTTGGCCGGGGAGTCTGGTTCTGTTTCGAGTCGAGGAGCCGCACGTGGGCGGATTCGATTACCCCGGGATGGGCTGGCGCGGCGTGGCGCAGGGGGGAATCGTGACCTATGACATTCCCGGCAGTCACCTCACCATGCTCTCTGAGCCGGCCGCCGGGTTGATTGCCGGGCGGTTGCTGGCTTTGCTGGAGCAGGCGGAGAGTTCCGTTGCCGCGCTGCCGCGGGGCAACTCGGGTTAAAAGCTCAACAGGCTCCGCACGGCCCTGGCGGCGCTCCCTCTTTTACCGCGCTTACCGCCAGAAAACAGCCGGTCAGAGAGCGCGAAGGCAGCCTGCCGAGAACAGCGAAGACCCCTAGAAGTCCTCGGATCGGCACCGAGGCGAATCTGCCGAACGCTTTCCGCAGCGCGAGAAATAAAACCGTGGAAATTCCGCGGGGGTTGTGGATCAGGTACCCCGTCCCTTCGATCCGAAAGCCGCGCTCGATCAACATCCGTTCTAGCGCCGGAAGAGAAACCGTCTGACCCAGCTCAAACGGCATCCAGCCCCGGCGGCTCACCCAGCGCAGCAGGTGGTAGGACGGATTTCGCGGATTGTCCAGCGAGATCAAAAGAACGCCTCCCGGCCGCAGCACCCTGGCAAGCTCATCGACTGAGGCGGCAATATCTTCGACTGATTCAAAATGGTCCAGAGTGGACGGGGAGACTGCCACGTCTAAGCTCTCCGAACGGAACGCCAGACTGCGCGCATCACACACCACAGAGCGAAAGGAAGGAAAATGCCGCCGGGTTGCGGCCAGGACCGTTCCATGGTTCAGGTCCATGCCGACGGCGAGTCTCATATCCGGAAAAAGATCGTCGAAAATGCGATCCGCGCCGAAGGCTTCCTCAAACAAATCCGTCTTCAGCACCACTTCTCTTGGTCGATTCCTGGTGGAAATGCGAATCCATTCCTGGTGCACCTTACGCTTCTGCTCCGCCACCAGAGGATCCAAATACCAGGAGGGCGCACCATCGGAGTGTCCGTTCACGTTCCCTTATGCTATCGTACCGGCTCCATTGTCTGCGTCAGATTGATCCGCCTGGTAGTGGAAAGGGCTCCTGCGCAACGGCGGATCCGGCCAAGAAATCGCCCGCCTCACAGCGTAGTCACCCTACCGGACTTTCAGCTTCGCCTTTGGGTCCTGCCTCAAGCAATGTATGCGCCGGTCAATCCTTTCGTTACAATCTCCCATCTGGCTTTCTCTGGGACCGTGTCTATTTTGTCGGGCATCGGACATTCTCCTTTTTGGATCGGTTCTAAAGCTGGCTTCGAGCAGATCGGCCCGCCGAGTCTCTGATCGATCAGGCTAGTGGTACTCCACGGTCAATGCCGCCGGTCTCGGCTTCCGAATCGTTGGCGTAACTGGCCAATCGTGATGCCCGCGCTCACGTAACTTAGGCGGAATCCCGAGGTTAAGGTCGCGTCCACGGATTGGACCAGTTATGCCACCCGGGACTTATCCATTTGGTTGACCCACCGCGATAGACTTGTTCGTACTCGTGCCGCTTTTCATCGGCGACAAACTCGGCCCCTACGAAATCCTCTCCGCGATCGGAGCAGGAGGAATGGGCGAGGTGTACAAAGCCCCCGATACGCGGATTGACCGCACGCTCGCCATCAAGCTTCCGCCTGAACACATCGCCCGGCGCGGGGATCTGCGGGCGCGCTTTGAACGGAAAGCGGGCGCGGTGGCATGGCACAATCGTCCGCACATCTGCTCGCCGTTTGATATTGGCCCGGGTTACATGGTGATGGAGCTGATCGAGGGTGAGACGCTGGCGGATCGCATCGCCAAGGGCGCAGTACCACTCGATCAAGCGTTCAAGATCGCGGCCGGCGCTCCGGATCGCGCGCATCGCACCGGCGTCACCCACCGCGATGTCAAACCGCGCAACATCATCCTGACACGCGATCCCGTGAAGGTGCTGGATTTTGGATTGGCTAAATCGAATGCCGAAGCCCGGGCCGTCCGAGGCGACGCTCACCACTGTATTGACCACCGAAGGCACTGTGCTCGGCACGCCGCCGTATATGGCGCCGGAACAGTTCGAAGGCAAAGAGGTCACTTCCGGGTCGGCCTCATTTATGCCGGAAGGCTCCGTGGCTATCATAGGTGGTGAATCCAATGAGAAACTTTACGATTTCCGCCGCCCTTGCCGGTGCGGCCGCACTAACGGCGATCCAGGCCCTTGGTCAGGTTCCGGGGGCGGCGGCTCAAGGTGCGGATTTCAGCCAGGCCGAAAAACAGTTCGCAAAGCGCTGCGAGGGTTGCCATGGCGAGGGTGGAGAAGGAGGCGACCGGGCACCGGCACTCATCAACAGCCGTCGCCTGCGAAGCCGCACTGAAAGTCAAATTCGAGACGTAATCAAGAACGGAACACCCGGCGGGATGCCGGCGTTTGCTCTCGCCGGGCGGGAACTGCAGTCGCTGACCGCCTGGGTACACTCTCACAATTTGTCCGCCTATAACACCAGGCCCGCTGGAGACGCAGTTGCCGGAGAGCAATTTTTCTTCGGCACCGGCCAATGCTCGACGTGCCATATGGTCCACGGAAGAGGAAAAGCGAACGGTCCTGACCTGTCGGACATCGGCTTGAAGTCGACGGTCCCCGAAATCGTAGCGGCTCTGGAGAATCCCACGGCGCAAATGGGAACCCACACCACGCCGGGTTGTCCGAATTGGGCCTTCTGTCCCGACGAAGCCTGGGTAGTGGTTCAAGTGCGGTTACGAAGCGGGTCCACGTTACGCGGCTTTGCCCGCAACCGCGCGGAACACGATCTGCAACTCCAGACTTTCGACGGCCGCATCCATCTGCTTACGGATGCCGAATATGAGGAGATCACCCGCGAAACACAATCATACATGCCGCCACTGAAGGCAACCGCCACCGAAAGCCGGAACCTGGTGGCCTACCTCAGCACTCTGGCCGGAACTTCTCCCGGCCCGCTGGCGAGTGAAACCGAACCCGTCTCTATGGAGTCCATTCAGGCCGTCACCAAGCCGAAGGTGGGTGAGTGGCCCACCTATAACGGAATTCCCGGCGGCAATCGACACAGCCCGCTGGACCAGATCGACACCACGAATGTAGGCCGCCTGCAACTGCAATGGGTGCATTCGCTCAACGGCGTGGGCTTGGAAACGACACCTCTGGTCGTGGACGGCGTTATGTATGTCACCGCGCCCGGTCAGGTCTGCGCACTCGATTCGCGGACCGGACGTGAAATCTGGTGTTATCAGGCAGGGGGCGCGGGCCGCGGTATTTCCGCCTCACCGAACCGCGGCGTCGCCCTGCTGGGCGACCGCGTCTTCTACGCAGCGGGCAATGCGCACCTGATCTGTTTGAATCGCCTGACCGGCGCCGTGATGTGGGATGTCAACATGGTGGTAGGATCGGGACCCTTCAGTGCATCATCGGCTCCGCTGGTGGTGGGCGACCTCGTGATCTCGGGCATCGCGGGCGGAGATGGTCCGCTGCGCGGATACTTGGCGGCCTACAAAGCTACCACCGGGCAGTTGGCGTGGCGTTTCTGGACCATCCCTCAGCCTGGCGAACCCGGATCGGAGACGTGGATCGGCAACGCCATCCCAACCGGCGGCGGCGCGACGTGGCTCACCGGATCCTTTGACGCGGAGACGGATACGCTTTACTGGGCCGTCGGGAACCCGTTCCCCGCTACCGACGGAGACCAACGCAAGGGCGCGAATCTTTACACAAACTGTGTCGTCGCGTTGGAAGCCAAAACTGGAAAGCTGCGCTGGCACTTCCAATTCACTCCGCACGATCTTCACGATTGGGACGCAACGGAACCCTTTGTTCTCGTGGATACCACATATCGCGGGCGCGAACGGAAGTTGCTCTTGCAAGCCAATCGGAATGGATTCGTCTACGTTCTCGACCGGACTACCGGTGAATTCCTGCTGGGAAAGCCTTTTGTGAAAAAGATGAATTGGGCCAGCGGCATTGGCCTCGATGGCAAACCACAGTTGCTCCCCGCCAACCAGCCGACAAAGGCCGGCGTCAAGACTTGCCCCTCCGTAAGAGGAGCGACCAACTGGTATTCCACATCGTTTCATCCAGGAACCAAACTCTTCTACGTGATGGCGGTCGAGGATTGCAGCATATACACACAATCGCAGAGAGGCGGTTATGAAGGGTACCGCGTGCCCTCCGATTCCGGGCTGAAGTTTCTTCGCGCCCTGAACATCGAGACCGGCGAAGTCGCGTGGGAAATACCGCAGGTCGGACCCCAGGAGGCGAACTACTCCGGCGTACTCTCTACCGCCGGCGGCGTTCTCTTTTACGGCGAGACCGGGGGCCGCTTTGCCGCAGTGGATGCAAAAACGGGAAAGACTCTTTCCACCTTCAAGGCCAGCGAGTCATGGAGGGGTTCTCCCATGACTTACATGGTGAACGGACGGCAGCACGTCGCGATCGCCTCTGGCGGAAACATTTTATCCTTTGCACTCGGCGAACCATAACCGAAACTCGGTTGGCTGGAACAGTTGCTTGCGTGCTTTAAACATGGTCGGTGGCCCGTTCCATATCGGAAAAGGAACGGATCGCCACCCATCCGGAAGTTGGCCAGGATTCGCCCAATACTCCTGCCGTATCGCAATGCCTTTAGAAGTCTGCCGAAGGTCCCGTCGACGTCACTTAGACGGAAAACGCGCTACCGCTGCATCTGCCGGCCGGAATCTGCGAGACCTGCTCAGCGGCTTTCAACATCCTACGGCCTGTCACGGAATAACCATCCCTGCGAGCTCCTGCCGTCTCGCCTCCAAAGTTTCTTAGATCCCTCGAAGGCGAGGCACAAACCCTGATTGTCAATTCCAGACAAAACGCTGCAACGACAGATCAGACCAAGGCGAAACCCAACGACGTAAATCGATGCGTGCCCGCCGCAAGCATCTCCGCCGCCAGTTGCCGCACTTCGGTATTCAACGTCGGCCGGAATCCCCAAATTCCGGGACCAGGAATCGGTGTTCGTCAGGCCATTTGAAGCGAACCGCGCAGATAGAGGAGTTGCCACGCGCCGCGACGCGAACTCGTCAACCTGTCACGTCTCGAAAATATGTAAGTATGTCTAAAGCGGGAAGTCGAAAACGGAAATCCCGGTCAACATGAGAACAGGGGGAAACACTTGGGCGGGCGTCGATTCGTTTCAAAACCATTAGTCAAAGCCTTTGGCCTTACTGTCAGCTTGGCGTTTTTTCTGATACCCCGGTTCGCCACAGCCCAAGACGAATGGTTGACGTGGGGCCACGATCCGGAGCGCACCGGCTCGAACCCGGCCGAGAAGATCCTCAATAAGGACAATGTCAATCAACTCGAGGTGAAGTGGACGGCTCAGATTTCCACTGTTCCGAAGGATTACATTCTCTCAACGATGACGGCTCCGCTGGTCGCGACCGTGAATACGCCGCAGGGCCCTGTCGCGCGCGTTTTCGTAGTCGGCAGCGACAATACCGTTTTCGCGATCGACACGGCCACGGGTAAAATAGCCTGGCAAAAGCCGAACCTGAACTCCATGAAAGAACCTGGAAAGGGCGATTTCCGGTGCCCCAATTCGCAAAATGCCACGCCGGTGATCGACAAAGACGCGGGGACCATTTATGTCTCGACCAGCGATGGAAAGCTCCGCGGCTTCAGTCTGCTGGATGGCGAAGATCGCATCACGCCAACCAACTTCACCGACCCTTTCGCGCGTAACTGGAGTCTGACTTTGATCGATGGAGTCATTTATTCGCCCACCGCCCGAGGCTGCCTTAATATGCAGTCCCACTTTACGGCGCTGGATTTAAAGAATCCGGCACGGCGCGCGCTGGAGGCTTACACCAACACCGGAATCACATCAGGCGCCTGGGGGCGCGGCGGCCTCGTCCGCGGACCCAAAGGCATTTTGGCCCAGACTGCCGACGGCCCCTACGATCCAGGTTCCGGCAAGTTTGGCAATTCCGTGGTGGCTCTCAACCCCAAAAACTTCCGCTTACAGGATACATTCACTCCGGCGAACTGGGAATATTTGAATAGAAAGGATCTGGACCTTGGCTCGGGCAATCCCGTGATCTTCCCGTTCCAACAATGGACGCTGGCGGCTGTGGTAGGCAAGGAATCGGTAATTTATCTGCTGGACACCAACCATCTCGGAGGCGCCGACCACCACACACCGCTTTACACATCACCCCGCTGGGGCAACGATGAGGCTAAGCTTCACGACCGCGGAATTTGGGGGATAACCACCTGGCAGGATCCGCTGGGAAGACGGTGGCTGTATGCCCCCATGCTGGGCCCTCCAGCCACGAACGCGCCGAAGTTCCCGCAGTCCTACGGGGCAGCGGAACAGGGTAGCACCATGGCATTCGAACTTCGCATGGACGCGGCTACGGGTAAACCGGCGCTGGCGCCGGTGTGGATGTCCCGCGAC
Source organism: Bryobacteraceae bacterium (assembly GCA_025350445.1). The sequence continues at coordinate 12,261 of JANXXV010000270.1, forward strand.
ATGCACGCACCGGAGCCTCCCACTGTGGCTAACGGCGTGGTTTACGTGCTTCTGAGCGGTAAAACGTCCGATGAGTCGCGGGGGACCATAAAAGCCCCCGAAGGCCTCAACCCCAACGCGGTTCTGTATGCTCTCGATGCGGAAACCGGAAGGGAATTGTATTCGAGCAACCATCTCATCACCAGCTTCACTCATTTCAATGAACCCGTGGTCGCCGGTGGCCAGGTTTACGTCTGCACCTGGGATGGGAAAGTCTATGCTTTTGGACTGAAGAAGTAACACCCTGCGTGAGCGATTTCAGAATTGCACTGCGTGATCTCGCGGAGACAATCGTCGAACGTGTTCAACACCGGCTCATCGGGCGCTGCTTTGGGCAAAAATATAGTTGACAACTCCACCTAAAACCGCTATTCTTGATTCATGGAACCGACCACCCTTCAAGAAGCAATCCTATACTTCGCAGACTTCAACAACTGCAAGGACTATCTGGTTGCCAGACGGTGGCCGAATGGCGTTATTTGCCCGCGCTGCGAAAGTAAAAATGTGGTGTTCTCGCTGAAGCACAAGCGGTGGCAATGTGCCAGCCATCATGAACGCCGTCAGTTCACTTTGAAGACGGGCGCCATTTTTGAGGATTCGCCACTTGGCCTAGATAAGTGGCTCACTACCATGTGGCAAGTTGTGAATTGCAAGAACGGAGTTTCGAGTTATGAGATTTCACGCGCTATCAAAGTCACTCAGAAATCGGCATGGTTCATGTTGCATCGATTGCGCGATGTGATGCAGGACCCGCAGATAGGCGGCAAGCTAGGTGGTGAGGTAGAGGTGGACGAAACCTTCATCGGCGGCAAAGCCCGCAACATGCACAAAGACAAGCGAGCCGAAAAGATCGTTGGGCGCGGTCCCGGCAATAAGGCAATCGTAGCGGCGGTTCTTGAGCGCGGCGGCAAGGTTCGTGCAAAGGTGATCGGCACGCGCAAGAAGGGCGATTTGCAAAAGTTGGTACGTGAGAATGTGGAAGCCGGATCGAGCGTCTACAGCGATGCCCTGAAGTCTTATGACGGGCTTGCTGATGACTTCACCCATCAAGTAGTGGATCACGCTCAGTGCTATCTGAACGGGCAGGTACACACGAACGGCATGGAGAATTTCTGGAGTCTCTTGAAACGTGGAATCAACGGGACCTATGTTTCAGTGGAACCATTTCACCTGTTCCGCTATGTTGACGAACAAGCGTTCCGCTTTAACAACCGCAAGGATATGAACGATGGCGACCGCTTCAGTTTGGCGGTATCGCAGATCGTTGGCAAACGACTCACCTTCGATCAGCTCATTGGAAAGAATGACGAAGCAAGGCGCGGTGAAGAATAAGCGTCAGGGGCGCGGTAAGCGCCTCTTACCAGCCTGAGCTTCGGCTTTCGGCTTCGCCGTGGTTGCGGGTTTCCCCTTCGAAAGTACAATCCTGACGAAGCGGTCGAAATTTTCGAACTCCGAGGTTGACGGATTTGGTATCTCGATTTTTGTTCGGGGCCTCATACAACTATCAGCCTAACATGATCTGATAGCCTGTCATGGTGAACTCGCTCTACTACGGTGACAACCTAAATGTGCTGCGGAACGCAATTCAAGAGGCGAGCAACCTGGACTGTTTTGATTACACCGCGAGAGGCAAAGATTTCTAAATTTTCTTGACTTGACCCTCGATACTGTATAACATGCAAGCCTTACGGCGATTTTGATACAGTCCTAAGCTGTACGCCTGAGCGGGCTGGTTTCAAACGTGTATTATAATCAAAGTGAGAGTTGAAAGGAAAGTGATGCAACCCAAGAAACGGATTGGCAAGAAGAAAGCTAACGCGCCGACCGCGATCCATGCGAAGCACATGGACGGCGTGCATCATCTAGTGGGGATCGGGAATCTGCGCGTGTTTATCGTGCCTGACGGTGATTTCTGGTTTGCGCAGGGTCTCGAAATAGACTATGCAGTACAGGGAAACAGCATCGCAGAG
>JANXXV010000291.1 GCA_025350445.1 Bryobacteraceae bacterium
CAACCGCGGACGTCCATCTCGAACTCAATACTCGTGATGGGCGGCCGCGTGTAATGCCAGGTAATCCCGTGATGCGCATTCCCCGCCTTCGGTACAATCTGCGAAGCAAGAAACGGATGGATGTTATGGATACTGTACACATCCACCGTGGTAACGTCATCCCACTTCGCGCCCAGGTTCTTCACCCGCGCATCCATCAATCCCAGCACAAATTTAGCCTTCTCCAGCATCGCGTCAGCCGATGTTTCCCCGCGGCGGATCACGTCATGCGGATCGATGGTGCCTTCGGGCAATTCGCCCGCACCCGCAACAACAAAACTATGGCCCGGCTGGCGCGACGGCACCGTGTACGAAAACGCGTAGATTACCGGCTCGGAGGGCGGCGCAATCTCCGGCGCCACGTTGGTCCGCGCCACCGGGTTCAACCCGTTTACCGGAATCTCCCGCTTCTCTAAAAACTTCACGTAACCCGCATTGAAATCGCCGAAGCCCTGAAACGTATACGGTTTCGGCGACCGCAGCTCCATCGCGCACAGCGCCTGCGACGGCCTTCCCAGCACCTTCAAGTGGGCATCGATCCGTTCAAATGCCGCCGCAATCGGCAGCGGTTTCGACAGCCGGGCGTGATCGATTCGAAATCCGGGACTCGCCACGACTCCCGCTGAATACGGCGCGCTGCCCTTCAGAAATGAGTAGCCGCCTTTGGTGTTTTCGATAAGCATGGTTGGACTGTCATTGTATCGCGGCCACCCTCACAGTTGTAAAATTAAAACATGCGACCTGCATTCGCGCTTCTGCTGATCCTCCCGTTGTGCAATTGCTCAAAGGCGCCTGAAACCGTACACGCGGCAAACATCGCGCCCGGCGGTATAACCATTGATGCCACATTCTGGAAAACCTGGGGCGATGGCCAGGCGGAGTTGGCCGGTTACGATTTGACCTACCCGCGCTACGGTCAAATGCGCAAGGGTGTAGCCGTCACCATCTTCGTCAGTGAAACATTCTCGAACCAGCTCCGCGTGAAAGCGGATGATGGCAAGCATCCGCCTTCCGATCAATACCCGGTCATGAAACTGAATCTGATTCAGGATTTCCAAACGGGAATCTACGACTATAACAACATGACCAGCACGTTTGCCGCTCTGGCTCCCGTCAACAGCCGCCCGGCCGGATCGCCCACCAAGATTTCATTTTCGGAACAGGAATGGTGCGGGCATGTCTATCACCAGTTGCTATTCGATGCCTCCGCCGTGCGATCGCAGTCCCACAGCTATTTCGACGGCGAAGCGGATCAGGACCAACAACTCAGCTATCCCGCGAACGGAGTAACGGAAGATCAGCTTCCGCTCTGGGCCCGCGGCATGGCAGCGCCCGCGCTCTCCCCCGGAGAAAAACGCGAGGTGATGCTACTGCCTTCGCTGCAGGCCGCGCGGCACGCTCATCAGCCGCTGGCCTGGAAGCCCGCCACACTCTCCCGCACCTCCGGCGGCGGCGCCACCGAGATCTATTCCGCCAAGATCGAAGGCTTCGAGCGAAAGTTCACCGTAGAGAAAGCCGCGCCGCATCGCATCCTCCGCTGGGAAACCTCAGCCGGCGAACATGCCGAGTTGCTCAAATCCACGCGGTTGAAATACTGGCAGATGAACAAAGAAGGTGGCGAGGCTGCTCTGGCGCAACTAGGCCTCCGCCGCCGCCCGCTTCGCACTCCATAAGTAATTCCGAAGAAGGTAGGGCGGGCGCCCTCGCCGGCGCGCGCCCCCCAGGTCGCGCTCTTACGTTTGTTGTCAACTCTTACGAAGGACAGGACACAAGAAATCCATCATGATGAACCTGCCCGAGGCCGTAGAATCGTAGTCGTGCATGGACGGGATGGGCGAAGATGCGACCGGGTTGCCGTCCGCTACAATGCGCGGTTACGCTCATGTGTTCGGGGGCGCCCGCCGCCGCATGAGCGATGTTGGGCTGGGGGCTTATGGGAGGCGTCGCCGCAGTTCGTCGAAAAAGTTCAGCAGAAAAGTGACGTGTACCGAATTCTTCTCTCCGACCGTGGCTTCCGGCATGGGGAACACGGCGAAGCGCTTCCCATCAGGCGCCAGAGCCATGTTCAGACCCCCGGCATAAAAGATCTGCTTATCGGACCACACGCGCGGCTTGCCCGGCTCGAACGAATCGCCATGCACTGTGTACTCCACTACCATGATCCGGTTGTCCAGGGTCTGATAGAACAACTCCCGGCCGTTGTTGGACCACATTCCGTACAGCCCGCCGCCGGTCGAAATCTGCCATTTTCCACCGCTCCCGGCCGGGTAAGGCCGCACGAAGATCTCAGTTGTTCCCGATTCGGTGGACCGGTAGGCGATCCAGCGCCCGTCGGGTGAGAAAACCGGCACATTCTCAGACGCTGGTGTGCGAAGAAAGGGTTCCGGCTTGCCCGGCTTGGGATGGTCGGGATCGCTCGTGTCCAACGGCAGTGTCCATATGTCGCTAGCGGTGTCGGGATTCAACTCGAAGTAAGCCAGGCGCCGGCCGTCGGGAGAGAAGGACCACGGAACCAGGGTGTCTTGTCGCTCCAGGAGTCGCTGCGCCTCTCCGGAGCCGTCGCTGCGCATCCACCAGATCTCGAAACCTCGCTCGACCGATTGGAAGGCGATGTGCTTCCCGTCCGGGGCCCACACCGGTATCTGCGCATGCCCGGTGAACGTGAGCCGTGTCAGCGCGTCCCGTCCCCAGTCGTAAAGATAGATGTCACTACCGTCGCGGGAACTGATCTGAACCGCCAGCAGCCGCCCATCCGGCGAGAAGCGGGGAAAGGTATAGGTGCCTGGCGTGGCCAGCAGAGGCTGCGTTCGGCCGGAACTGTCGAGCCACACCACGGGCCAGTGCTGAGCCGCCCCTTTGCCGGCCAGGTACACCAAGGTTCCGGTAGCCGAAAAATCGAATTGCCCTCCGCCTAGAGCCGGGTTTGCAGCCACATCCTCCAGAAGCGGTGCGGGCGTGCCTCGTAACTCCAACCGATCGGGGTCGAACGGCACACCAAACAGCACCCCCTGCTGGAGATAGACCAGATGGCCGCTCCTTCCATTCGTCGGCAAGTACCGGCCGAAGTATCCCCCAGGCTGCAACGTCTTGGTCACGCCCGTCTTCAACGACATTGCCTGGATGCTTCCGTTCCCCGACACGACGCCGCTGGGAGCGGCCGTGAAGAGAACGGCTTGGCCTCCGGGCAAGACCTGTGGCCAGCGGTGCGTTGCTTCGCCTCTACGCAGCTTCGTGAGAGGCTGCGGCCTCCCGCCGGCGGCGGGCACCCGGGATAGGGGGGATAGCAGGGACTGCGCCGCAACAATGGTCCCGTCCTCTCCCCAACTGGCCCCGTAATCAAAGACGGCGTCGCACAGATTGACCGGCGCCCCGCCCTGGATGGAAATCTTCTTGAGCTTGTTATCCGCGAAGAAGCCGACCCATTGGCCATCGGGAGAGAAGAACGGATCAGCGCCGCCCTCCGTGCCGGCGAGCAGGGTGGCTTGTTGCTGGTCGAGCATTCGTATCGCGAGCTGCTGCTTGCCATTCGGTCCACGAGCCGGATAGACCAGTCGCTTTCCGTCGGGCGAGATGGCCGCAGTGACATTCAGGCCGGTCATCGCAGCCGGTCCCAAGTCTACGCTCAGCCGCATCAAAGGATGTTCCAGGGGCTGCGTGGCTCGCCAGGCAATCCAGGACGTGGCGGCCGCAACTACCGCGAGCACGCCCGCTGCAGCCGCCCAAAGAACTACGTGCCGCCTGGACCTCGGAGTTGCCTGTTGCTCCGTCACGGCGGATGCCCCTGCCGGATCGGCCAGGTATTTCTGTATCGTGATCCGTGCCTCGCCAATCGCCTGCAGGCGGCTCTTGAGATCCCGATCCAGACACCGCCGAAGCAGTTCCCGGATGGCAGCCGGCGTTCCCGCCGGGAGCATACTATAGTCGATTTCGCCCCGCAGCACATTGGCCAGCGTGTGGGAGATGGTCTCGCCGGCAAACAGTTGCCTCCCAGTGAGCATTTCCCAAAGCACCACGCCGAACGACCAGATGTCGGCGCGCTCGTCTACCGGTTTTCCCGATGCCTGCTCGGGGGACATGTACCCAGCTGTACCTATGATTAAGCCGGCCTGCGTGGCGCGTATCGTCAGCGTCGGAGAATTCGCCGCATCCCCTTTCGGCGTTTCGGACTCCGCCGCTTTCGCCAAGCCGAAATCGAGCACTTTTACCACGCCTTGCGGCGTAACTTTGACGTTGGCCGGCTTCAAGTCGCGGTGCACGATGCTCTTCTCGTGCGCGGCCTCCAATGCTTCCGCGATTTGTTTGGCGATGAACAGCGCTTCCTCCAGAGGCAGGGCCCCCTGGGCGATCCGGTCCGCAAGGGTTGGACCTTCCACCAGTTCCATGACCAGAGCGCGGACGCCGCCCGACTCCTCCAGCCCGTAAATGGTCGCTATATTCGGATGATTCAGCGACGCCAGCACCTTGGCTTCGCGCTGAAAGCGGGCCATGTAATCGGCATCGCCGGCCAGCGCCTGGTTGAGGAGTTTCACGGCCACATCGCGCCCGAGCCTGGTATCGGTCGCGCGATACACAACGCCCATGCCGCCTTCGCCCAGCTTGCCGGTCACGCGATAATGGCCGATGGTCTGTTGTGGGCTCATTGCCTCCTCGTGTTGGAGCGGATTCTGTTCAGTCGCCTCCTACTGCGGCGTTCCCATGTGCATCTTCGGGAATGAGTTTAAGTTCGTGACCAAAGCCGTTCTTCACGCGCTTCCGAAAACTGTCGTTATTACCGGCTCGGACGGCGGCGCAATCTCCGGCGCCACGTTGGTCCGCGCCACCGGGTTCGGCGACCGGAGCTCCATCGCGCACAGCGCCTTCAAGTAGGCATCGATCCGTTCAAATGCAGCCGCAATCGGCAGCGGTTTTGACAGACGGGCGTGATCGATTCGAAATCCGCGACTTGCCACTACTCCCGCCGAATACGGCGCGCTGCCCTTCAGAAATGAGTAGCCGCCTTTACTGTTTTCGATGAGCATGATTGGACTGTTATTGTATCGCGGCCACCCTCGCGGTTGTAAAATTAAAACATGCGACCGGCATTCGCGCTCCTGCTGATCCTCCCGTTGTGCAACTGCTCAAACGAGTGCCCCGTCCGGTCTAACTATCGATAATCCTCAACCAGACCAAGGTAGGGCGGGCGCCCTCGCCGGCGCGCGCCCCTGCTCGCGCTCGGACGAAGGCCAAGCCCCTAAGCAATCCGTGTATAAGTCAACACACGCCCAGGTTCAGCCAGAAACTCATCCCGTATCCCGCGAAAAGCAGTAATATGCTCCGATTTCGCATGTCGATCCAGCATCTCCCGTGAAGTCCAATTCTCATAAAACACGAACCGGCCAGGTTCGCTGGTACTCTGGTGCAGATCATACTGCACGCAACCCTCTTCCTTCAGCGTGGGCGCAACCAGCGCAATCAGATGGCGTTTCAGTTCGTCTTCCTTACCCGGTTTGGCAACCATTTCAGCAACAACGGAGAGCAAATTTCGAGTCATATTCCTCAGACTCGATAATCTCACATCCCGACTTGCCGCCAGAATTGTCCAATGCAAGATGAGCATGAAACGGGATTGGATTCCAATGCAAGATGAGCATGAAAGAGGGGAAGGTGGAGTAGGGATGCTGGCGTATG
>JANXXV010000305.1 GCA_025350445.1 Bryobacteraceae bacterium
GCTGAGGCGCTTGTTGGGCGAGGCACGGCACCAGCAAGAGCGCAAGTACGCTGGCGCCGATGACGAGCATACGCCGGATCCGCAGAGCCGTTTGGTTTGGCTGACGGTACAATCCGCCTGTTTTCTTGTGAGAATTCACGCTTCACTCTCCTGTTTGATTTAGAATTCGAGCTCTGCCCGGTTGCGGTCAGGGTAACAATACTTTCAGACGCCCAGCCGACGGGATACGTGCCTTAACGCATGAGGGACTTGGCTTCGGGTTGAATGGATCCGAGCAAACGGCGCGACAGGGCGCTGTTTCGGAATTCAGGTAAGTGGTAACACTACTAATGGGGGCATCAAGATTTCATAAAGAAAACATTTAGAAGTTATAAAGACGGCCGGTATATCTCCCCATGTTCCCGCCGGTTGCGTGGCCAGCAAGGCAATTCCAGCGACCGCCGGCTTCAACGCGAGGAGTGCAGGCATAAGGCGGGCTAGGGCGGATACGGCCTTAGTGTAGCGGGTGACGATCAGTACGCGGCAGCAGAGAGCGGCGGCGAAGCTGTCCCTCGTAAGAGTTGACGACGGGCGCAAGAGCGCTCTCCGAGGGGTCGTGCGGAGACAATGCATAGGCGTTAAGATAAGAACGTTTGTTCTTGAAAATGTTCCGGATTCGGTTGATCATCTACCGCTTGCTCACGCGCGCGGCTCAGCCGGATCAATCACTTAACCGAGCGGCGACCGTGAGGGCTTATCTTAACGCCTATGCGCAGACAAGGTGTCTGCCCCACCTTGCGCCCTGTAGCATGTTGTAAAGAATTAGCCGGGACGGCACGCTAGACTCTCTTGATAGCCGCGGGTTCCTTGAGCGAGCGCATCGTTTCAGGCACAATAGCGCCGCCCGCTGTTATTCCTTTCAATTCGAGGTAGACATAACATGCAAGTTTGTTCGCGAACAACCTGAGCTACTCTCGAAATGGGTTTACGACCGTCAGCGCGCCCCAGGTGCTTCCCGCCTGCAGATCCTCACTGAATAGAACCCCGCGCCACTTTGACGCGCGGCGTGGATAATCATCGCGTCCCAGAACGAGACCTGATGCAATCGATGAAGTTCGATGGCTGAGATGACGTCCGACTCCTCGAATCGAACTACGCGCATCCGGTATATCAATTACACTTTACGCTGCGCCAAACCCGGAGCCAGTCCTAATTTTCTTGTGGCTAGCGAAAAATATTGCTGTAAGACTTGCGAAGATAAAACCGCTTGTCCAGGCCGCTGGTATTGCCCGCTAACACGAATCGCCTTCGCCTGCTTGCCGGGATCGGCAGCGTCGTCCGGGTAAACAAAAATGTTGGTATCGAAGAAAGCCAGACTATTCATGCACGCTGGTGAGCTTCCTGACGGTCGAATTTCCAACCTTTGGAATCGCCTTGTGACGATTTCGAGAGCCGCTCAAACTCATCGGCGTCCCGAATGGGATCGGGCTTTCCCGCCAACTGCTCCAGGTACTCGCGCACCAGGTGATTTACGCTGGTGCCCAATTGCTCAACCCGTCGCCGCGCCTTTTGAATTACTTCATCGTCGACAGTTAGCGTGATGTTCATGCTACACAGCATATGTGGACGCAAGCCCAGCGTCAATGGTCTAGTTTAGTTCAGTCTCCAAGGCAAATTACCCGCGTGTACAAGAACGATCCGGCCACATAGAGGCGGCTCTTGTCGTCGAGAGCCAGGCTGCTGACCGTGGCGCGCTCGGTATCGAAAGTCCAAAGATTATTGCCATGCGTGTCAATGGCATGCAAGTGAGTGATGCCGCTTTGGCGGCCGTAGTCCCCGTAATAAACGGCGCCTGTGCGGTCCGCCAGCATCTTCGGATTAAACATACCGTCCGCTGATTGTTTCCACATCTCCGTGCCGCCTGTGAGGCCCCGGATGGACCCGTTGTCACACGCGTATACGACTTGGTTGGGCAGCGTGGGAATCAGCATGCTTGGATTACACTTCGCGTCGAACTTCCATTCCACGTTTCCGCTGGGGCCTACGGCCAGGATCTGGGGCACATCCGTGGCGATGTAGGCGCGGCCATCCTGTCCGGCAACTACGCCTGCCGGAGTGCATGCGCCATCCAGTTCCACGGTCCAATGGCGCCCTCCGGCGGTGTTATTCATGCGGCAGCCGTAACCGCTGTAATGCGACTCGGGACCCTTGACGGTGCGGGGCAGCCGGCCGCCTATTCCATCGCGGTTCACGCAGAATGTGGCGTCGAGGGAGTGATACCAGATGAGTCCATCCTTGTCGATCTGCACATCGGAGGCGCCGGTGACACCTGACTTGTAACCCCAGATCAGCTTCCCGTTCCGGACGGCGCAGATTCCTTCAAACGAGGTGAGGTAAACCGTGCCGTCGATGCCCACGGCGGCAATGTGCGCTCCGGTGGTCTTGATGGCGATGGTCCATTTTTGCTTGGGATTCAGCGGTCCGGCCAGACCGGTTTCGGGCACGCGCCCGCGAGCTTCCTCAATTACCGGAGGCAGGCCGGTGATGCGTGGCGGGGAGTGCCAATCGATTTCGATGACGCTGGTGTCGAAGGGATTCCCGGTGAGCTGCGTGGTTCGCAGGGTCTTGCGCGGAAGGGAGATTGCGAGGATGGCGATACAGACAAAAACGGCGGACACGATGGCCAGGACGACCGCCAACCGGCGCGCTGGAACCGCGGCGGGCTTGAGTGGAGGCCGCACCGGTGCACGCCCTTCGATGGCGTTGCAGAGAGCCTGGTAGTAGCTTGCCGCGGATGGAAAGCGCTGCCGGCGGAAGGGCGACATGGCCTTGGCGATCACGTCGGCGACGGCTGGATGAACTCCATCTATCGAGGCCGGCGGTCCTGAGGGCAATTTGCCGGTGAGCAATTCGAAGGTGACGACGCCCAGAGCATAAACGTCTGTCTCCGGCGACGGCGTTTCGCCGCGAAACTGTTCCGGCGCCATGTAGCCGGGCGTTCCGCTGAACGCATTGGTCATGGTTGAGCCGGAATCGGCAATGGCTTTGGCGATGCCGAAGTCTGTGATCTTTACGTTCTTGCCGCGCAAGTTCGTGGGCAAGGGCTTGCTGGAAAGGAATGCCGAGCGATCCGCGCCTTCCAGCGCGATCAGCAGGTTGCTTGGTTTCAGGTCGCGGTGGATTACGCCGGCGTGGTGGGCTACGCCCAGGCCGCGGCAGATTTCTTCCAGCAGGTGCGCAAGGTCAAGCGGGGATGCTCTGTAGCCGCCGCGGATCATTTCGCGCAGGCTGGGGCCACAGACGTATTCCAGGATGACGTAGCGGTCGCCGTGGAATTCCGCCAGGTCGAACAGGCGGACGATGGCGCTGTCAGACAGGCGCGCCATGATGCGCGCTTCCTTGGTTAGCGAATCCCGGAGTTCCGGACTGGAGGCGAATTGCGGGGGCAGCCGTTTGAGGGCGACTTCGTTTTCAAGGCGGCGGTCGAAGGCGAGAAAGACCTCGCCCATGCCGCCGCGTCCGATGAGTGCGCGGACTTCGTAGCGGTCTCCGAGTACGGGTTGGGCGCCGCAAGAGGGGCAGGAGGTGGTGAGGGCTTCGAGGGCGGCGCCGCAGAAGGAACAGTGCATAGGTTGGGTGTCAGCGGCCGGGGTTATTCGTCAGGTAGCTGAAGTAGGCGCCCATCATGGCGGCCGATGAATTGCGGTTCGGCGGGATGTAGTCGTGGAAGATGGCGTTGCCGGCAAAGCGGATTTCGAGGGTGCGCCAGAAGGCGCTCCATTCGATGGAAGTGGTTCGCGTCAACAGTTCCGTATTGATCGCTTTGAGCACTGGATCGTTTACGCCTTGCGTGCCGACCCCGCGGGTTACGATCAATTGCGCTTCGGTGGCGCGGCCGATAACCGCTGTGGTGACGCCGAGGCCGCGGCAACTTCCCAGGTAGATCAGTTTTGAGGAAGAGGTGAGATATCGCAGACTCTTCTCTACGTGAAAGCTATGGCCGCGATGGACGAAAACGGATGGTTCGACGCCTCTTTCGGCAAGCACTTTAGAGATGGTGGCTTGCCCGTCTTCCTTGGGGTGATTGGCGTAGATTTCGATGCGCCGTCCGCCGTCCGAGGCGCCCGTGAGATGTACGTAGGCGGGGAAGTGTTCCACCTTCCAGGCGGGGTCATTTAGGTATTCACCGAGGAAAGATTGGAATGAGTTCGCGCCGTCTTCATCGTCATAGAAGAAGTATCTTTGAACGCAGAGGTTCGCCGCATTGAAGACGGCGCTGGTGTCGAGCCGCGCAGTTTCCTTGTAATAGCGGGCGTATTGATTTGCGAAAGACCAGTCGTGCGTGTTCATACGGCGGGCGAGGCGTAAGGCGAGGAAGCCATAGAGCGCTCCGTCCCTGGGTGCGTGGCTGCGTGCCGATTCAATGGCGGACCTGAGACTGATCCAGAGCTGAGGCGAGGAGATGGCGTCGATCATTTCGGCTGTCTCCATGGCGTCTTCGATGGAGTCGATGCCGGGGATGGTTCGTGCGATCACGTCCGGATCGCCTATCGCGGCGGTGAATGCGTTGAGCTTTCCGTGAGTTGCCGCGGCGGCCAGGAAACTCCGCAGGCGGAGCGTGCCCGCCGCGCCCAATTTTTGGAGCCGCATCTTCGGCAAAAGCAACTTGTCGAAGACATTGTCGAAGAGTTCGTCGTCTTCCTCCGTGCGTCCATAGGCTAGCAAGAGGTATAGTTCGGCTGCGGAGAGCTTGCTCAGATTTGGGGCTTGGCTGGTAAAGGTGCGCAACAGGATCTGCGCGGTACGCTCCAGGATCGAGTCGTAAAGCGCGGCGCCGGGGTTCGCGGCATCGAGGCGTAGCCTTGCGACGGACTGGAAGAATTGCTCGCCGGTGGTGCGGCGCGCGGCTTCAGCGATGCTCATCTGCCCGTGGGCAATCTGGCGGAAGAAGACGGGCACTTTCTCCCGCTCGATTGCGGTGAGCGCGGGGTCCGTGGCGATAGCGGCGATAGTGCGGATCTCCGGGCGGGTACTGGCCCCGAGGGCACGCAACACTTGCGCACCGGTGTTGGAGTTGGCGCTTGCCAGGCCCGCTGCTTCATCGGGAGCGAGCGCGGCGGCGGTGTCGAAGGCTTCCTGGCCGAACGGGAGATCAATGTATGCGGTTACTTCGCGTAAGCCCAGGCTTGGACTCTTTCTCACGGCGACCGGCAGAAGCGGCTTGGAGTTTGGGTCCCTGGCCACACGCAATGCGGGCTGAAAACCCGCCTCGGCGATCCATGGGCGGTGGAGGACATCCGGCAAGCAGCGCCTGGCCGTTTGCGGATCGCTCAGCAGGGCAGAGGCGAATGCCTGGCGCAGAACGAAGTCGCGCTGCTCGTCTGTTTCCAAAAGCGGCGCGCAGGTGAACGCGAGGCTGGGGGTGAGCGAGGCCCATTCCTGAACGCGCTGGAAAAATCCGGCGTCCGCTGCACCGCATTCGCGGATCTCAGCCGCTGGAGGTGCAGGAGGCATGGTTCATGTTAACCCGGCGCGCTATTTGGACAAACCGAATGCGTAGACGCGGCCATCGTAGGTGCTGACGTAGAGCCGACCGTCAGAGAGCGAAAGGCCGCCGTAATGGTTCCAGCTATCGATCAGATCTTTGCTGGAGTAAAGCTCTTTGCCGGTTTCGGCGTCCAGGGCATTGATTACGGCGTGCGTGGTATCGCGGCCACCGGAGAAGCGCCGGCCTGGAGTTTGTCCACCCGGTTCGCGCTGAGCGCTGAGCCAGGCGGCATCACGGTCGGCGCCGGGTTCACCAACCATTACCTGATTCGTGGGGCCGCCGAATCCACCGCCGAAGCCTCTGGGCGGGCCGCCGGGTCCGCCGGGACGGGGCCCTCGGAAGGCATCCATCGCGCGGTCACCGCTGGCCAGTGCATAGACGATTCCGTTTGCCGCCACCGGCATGCCGGGCAGATCGAGATCGTGCGAAACCCACATCGGGACCAGGACCGGTTTGCCCTTCTGCACCTTGACTTGAAACGCCATGATGCTGCCGTTGACCACCGGACCGTTGCTGTTCTTGAAAGACGCGACGGTCTCTTTGGCCGGAGGGCCCGACATGGGAACCAGCACCCAGCGCTCGCCCTTGGCGTCAACCCAGGTGGAGAGCGAGCCCCACACGCCGTTGTAGCCGAAAAGCAGCGCATCGTTACCGTACCGCGGCGATACATACAGCGGCGTTTGATGATTGGCGCCGCCCAGGTTTACCGCATCCAGCAAATAAACTACGCCCTCTTTCGCGGCCGCGGCGATGAGCGTCCACTTGCCGAATGGAAAGACCGTTGGACTGGCGGAGCCGAGGTCGAAATCTTTCAGGTTGAGGTAATCCTGATTGGCTGGAGTGTAGGAATCGTTGAGCCGCAGATCCTTGGTAAGGCCGAGGAACGTATTGCCGAAACGGCCGCTGGCGGGATCGTAAACGCCGTCGGCTGTCTGCGCTATGACGCCGGTTGGCGTGCGCACGATGCCGCCGCGTCCCCAGGGGCCGGAGGCTTTGCCGGTGCTGGGGTAAAAGCGCATCACAGGATGACTGGGGCTGGTCACGTCCATGGCGGAGATGCTGGAGATGGCTCCGCCGCATCCGCGCGAGGACGAGGTGTAGACCATGCCGTTCATCAGATTCAGGCTCCAGTTTCTGGAGTAAGGGGCGGTGAACTCAGTGGGCGACATATGATCGTCGCCGTCCGCCAGACCGAGGCCGCGCAGCCTGCCGTCATTCATTAAGACGTAGAGGATGCCGTTCTGCTTGTCGATGACTGGAGTGGCGTTGAGGTTATTCGGGCACATGCCATTGGCCTGTTGAGGAGACTTGACATCGGAGGGGAACTTTCTTTCCCAGAGCTGCGCGCCGGTTTCGGCGTCCATCGCGTAGACGTTATTTTCGGCGCTGGCTACGAATACCAATTTCTTTGGACCTTGCCTGGTGGGCACGTTTTCGGCGATGAGCGGGTCAGTCAGCGTGGAATAGGCATTGATTTTGGTGGGTACGGCGTCGAGTTGCGCTTTCCAGACGAGGGACAAGCGGGAGACATTCTCTTTCGACAGAGTAGTTTCGGCTTTGGCCCAGCCGGTTCGTTCGGGGTCGCCCTGCCAGGTGAGCCACTCGTGAGTAGGCGGCGCTACCTTGGCGGCCGGTGCTTGCTTGGCCTTGGCGAGGTCGGTTTCGAGAACGGCGATGACCGAATCCACCTGATCCTTCTCCGGACGCGGGTTGCCGGCGGGCGGCATCTGGCCCATCTTCAGCACGTAGGCGGTGGCCTCCCAGATGGGCGCCTGCGGCCCGAGGGAATTGGAATACTTCAGCACTTCGAAGTTGATGTCTCCAGACTGAAGCTTCCCGTTGTGGCAGGACTGGCAGTTCTTTTCGAGGAACGGCCGGATGGTGAAGTTGAATGAGGGCGCCGGGGCGGCTGGAGGCGCCTGAGCGAACAGCGTCAGGGCAAGGAACGGGTATGTAAAGGTCGCGATACGATTCATGGGATGGCGGTCCGGTGGTAGGTTATCACCTGTATCCGGACAATGTAAATACGTTGAAAGCGGTGGTGAGGTAACCGGAGCCGTGGGTATGGCATCTTCAACCTTGCAAATCTGGCACAGTATGCCATAATTACAAGGTTGCTATCGCGCCGCATCGAAACTCTTGTCCGGGATCGGCTTAGCCATCTGCCGGCCGTGGCACTGCTTGGTCCGCGCCAGGTTGGGAAGACAACGCTCGCCCACGCGATTGCAGAAGGGAGAAAGAGCGTCTATCTGGACCTTGAATCGCCGCTTAACCGTGAGAAACTTGCTGACGCAACCTTCTATTTGCGGGAGCATGAAGACGATCTTGTAATTCTTGATGAAGTGCAACGCGCGCCGGAGTTGTTCGCCACGCTGCGCGGGCTGATCGATCAAGGCCGGCGGCGCGGGAAAAAGTCCGGACGATTTCTGCTGCTTGGTTCCGCATCGGTCGATTTATTGCAGCAATCCGAGACGCTGGCCGGAAGAATCGCCTATATTGAGCTACCGCCGCTTGACGTGCTTGAGGTGCCGCCCGAGAAGCGCGATCAACTGTGGGTGCGCGGCGGGTTTCCGGAAAGCTTCCTGGCCATTGACGACTTCCACAGTATGACTTGGCGGCAGGATTTCATCCGCACCTATCTGGAACGTGACATTCCTCAACTGGGTCCGCGCATTCCCGCGACCACGCTTCGTCGTTTCTGGACGATGCTGGCGCATGTCCAAGGAGGCCTGTTCAACGCGGCGCAGCTTGCCCGCGGACTTGCGGTGGACGGGAAGACGGTTGCCCGTTACCTGGACCTTATGGTGGATCTAATGCTGGTGCGGCGGTTGCAGCCCTTTCAGAAGAACATCGGCAAACGCCTGGTTAAATCGCCGAAGGTTTATGTTCGCGACACCGGCCTTGTCCATGCGCTGTTGAACGTCGGCGACTATGAGGGGCTGCTGGGGCATCCCGTTTCGGGAGGAAGCTGGGAGGGTTTTGTCATCGAGAACCTGATCGGGGCGGCCCCTCTGCAAACGGTTCCGCTGTTCTACCGCACGGCCGTGGGTGCGGAAGTGGACCTGCTTCTGGAAATTCCCAAGCATGGATTGTGGGCCATCGAAATCAAACGCGGACTCTCGGCGCGTGCTGAGAAAGGATTCTTCATCGCGTGCGAAGATCTCAAGCCGGTCCGGAGGTTTGTGGTGAACTCAGGTTCCGAGCGATACCGCATTAATGCGGAGACTGAGGCGATTGGGCTACGTGGCCTGGCCGAAACGCTGGCTGGACTGTAGGGCAGCATCCCGTATTTACTTTGCATAGGGCCGGTGATATGCTTCAGGCGCCAATGAAGGAAGGACCAAAAATTATGAAGCCGATTCTCAAAACCGCGCTGCTAATTACGGCGTCGTCGAGCCTGTTTTTGACAGGAGTATGGTCGCAGGACGCTGCGCCCGCCCGGCCCGCCGGCCGTGGAAATCAGCCGCCACCCGCCGTGGTATGGGCGCCGAAATCAGTGAAGCCCACTGGATGGGCCGCGCCGAACAAGCCGCATTGGAAACTAGCTCAATTGCTTGCCGACCATAAAGGGCAGCCCGGTTGGCGGCAGACGGTGGTGAGCGACGATTATCTGCGCGGTGAGTATATCCAGATGGCGCCGGGCGAAAAGACGCCGCGCCGGTTGCATCCGGATACGCGCGAATGGTGGGTGGTGCAGGACGGACAGATCCGCTTCTCAATTGATGGCCAGGAACCGTTTGTGGCGAAGAAGGGCTTTCTGGTGCAGGTGCCGTACCGCACGGTCTACAGCATGGAAACCGTGGGCGACCAACCGTCGCTGCGGTTTGAGGTGAACATCGCGAATGCAAAGACGATGTACCCGGCTGAGGATAAACCGCCTCTGCTGGACGGCTTTGAATTCATCAAGACCACGGTAGCGGGGAAGGGCAAGTACGAGGGCGGGAACAAACCGTTCATCGATTTCGCCGCGGTTGTGGACGGCACGGAAAAGCAGCGCAGGTTTATTGCCGACGACCGCGCGGTGTCGAACATCATTTTTGGCGATGCCGGCAAGCAGCCCCCGGTTGCCGAAGCGAACAAAGGCCATTTCCATGAGGAATGCGCCGAGTTCTGGTTCATTTTGCTGGGCAAGATGGAATACAAGATGGAAGGCGCGGGGATGATTCTGGCCGATCAGGGCGACATTGTTTATGCGCCGAAGATGACGTGGCACCGTCCGCGTTTTGGCGGCGACGGACCCGCTTGCCGGCTGGCGATGAATGGCTATCAGGACATTGGACACATGTTTGAGGCGAAGACGGATTCCAACGGCGGCAAGTAAAGAAAGCGGCAGGCGGTAGGCATCGTCTACACTGCTAGTAATGTCCAAGCTTCTGAACGCGCGTCTCAGCCTCATGATGTTTCTGAACTACGTGATTTGGGGCGCGTGGTACGTCACGCTGGGAACGTATCTTACGGCGACGTTGAAATTTTCGGGCACCGAAGCAGGCGCGGTGTTCGGCACCACGGCGTTGGCTTGCATGATCTCCCCATTCTTCGTGGGGCTGATTGCCGACCGGTTCTTCGCTACTGAAAAAGTGCTGGCCGCGCTGCATCTGATCGGCGCGGTCTTCCTCTACGTGGTATCGCGGGCCACCAGCTTCGGCGCGGTCTACGCACTGCTGCTGCTCTATTGCCTTTGTTACTTTCCCACCATCGCGCTAACCAATTCGCTGACGCTACGACAGGTGAGGAACAGCGGCAGTGAGTTTCCGCTGATCCGTGTTTTCGCCACGATCGGGTGGATAGCGATTGGGCAGACTATCGGGCGGCTGGGCATCGAGACTTCAGCCACGCCATTTCTGCTGGCTGCGGGCGCTTCCGTAGTGATGGCGATTTATAGTTTGACGCTACCGCATACGCCTCCGGCCGGCAGAGGACAACCGGTTACGGTGAGCAGCCTGTTGGGGCTGGATGCGCTGGCGATGTTGAAGCGACCGTCTTTTCTGATTTTCGTTGTCGCGTCGGTGCTGGCGTGCATTCCGCTCACCTTCTATTTCTCATTCACCAACGCGTTCCTCAATGAAGCGGGGGTGGTGAACGCAGCGGGCAAGATGACGCTGGGGCAGGTATCGGAAGTAGTGATGATGTTGCTGATGCCGGTGATCTTCCGGCGGGTCAGCGTGAAGGTGATTTTGATGCTGGGGTTGCTGGCGTGGTCGGTTCGCTACGGCCTGCTTGCTTACGGAAATCCGGGTGCGGGGATGTGGATGTTCTATGTGGCCATCCTGCTACATGGCATCTGCTATGACTTCTTCTTTATGACCGGACAGTTGTATACAGACCAGGAAGCACCGGCGCATCTTCGAGGCACGGCGCAGGGGCTGATCACTTTTCTGACCTACGGCGTGGGCATGTTCATCGGATCGCTGCTTTCGGGCGGGGCGGTGGATTACTTTACGACGACGGTGGGAACGACGGTGACACGGAACTGGAACGGATTCTGGATGAGCTCCGCGTTGAGCGCGTTCGTGATCTTACTGCTGATAACCGTGTTCTTCCGAAGCAATTCCAAAATTCAAACGGACGGCCTTCCAGCGGTGGCGGGAGACTAATGCGAATGGGAGTACGTTTCTCTATTTTCATTTTGGCCAGTTCGCTTTGGGGCGGAGTTCTGGACAAGGAAGCTTTGAAGTCTGAGTTCGCGCGGTCGACCACCGGTTTCGAAGGCCGTGCGGGCATCTGCGCGCAGGATCAATCGGGCGTGGTCTGCACGAATGGGGACCAGCGGTTTTCAATCCAAAGCGTGATGAAGATGCTTGTGGGCATGGCGGTGATGGATGCCGTGGACCATGGGCGGATGCGGTTGGATGAGCGGGTGATCGTCCACAAAAAAGATCTCAGCCTCTCTGTGCAGCCGATCGCGAAAATGGTTACCGGCCAGGGGTACCCGACGACTGTGGGTGACTTGGTGCGGCGGGGGATTGTGGACAGCGATAGCGCGGCGGCGGACATCCTGGTGGAGAAGTTGGGAGGTCCGAAAGCGGTGCAGGGCTTTCTAGATCGGAAGTCCGTTACCGGCGTTCGATTGGACCGTGATGAGAAACACTTGCAGACGGAGATCTCCGGGTTGGAGTGGCGTCCGGAGTTTGTGAATCCGGCATTGCTAGACGCGGCGATTGCGGCGGTTCCGGAAGCACGGAAGGATGCTGCCTACAAGAAGTATCAGACCGACGTGCGCGATACTGCCACGCCTAGAGGAATGGCAGCGCTGCTGTTTTCTCTGGTGGAAGGGAAGCTGCTTTCGCGGGCTTCTTCGGACCACTTACTGAAAGTGATGACGGAGACCGCGACGGGCCCGGACCGATTGAAGGCCGGCGTCTCCGGCGGTTGGGTGCTTGCACACAAGACCGGGACGAGCGGTTCATGGAAGGGCGTAGCCGCGGCGACGAACGATGTGGGAGTGCTGACGGCTCCCGATGGCGGAAAGGTGTCAATTGTGGTGTTCATCGGCGACTCGCGGGAATCCGCGGACAAGCGGGCGGCGTTGATGGCGAGTGCGGCGCGGAGCGTCATCTCGCATTACAGGTAGAAGAAGTTATCTGGCACAATGGTGATTTGGCGGACCCATTCGATTCCACCGCTTACGGCGGCGACGTAGCATCCCTGTTGGCTTTAGACCAGGACGGTGCCCGCATGGCTCCGCTGGCCGAAGGAACGTGTTCCAGTTTAGAAGCCCGGCGCAGATTGGCGGCGACATCGGCACGCGATCTTTTCCCGGCGAGTTGGAGTCCGGCGGGCGCGTTGAGCGGCCTGTGGCTTTACTTCTCCTGCTTTGACGAATGCCACGCGCTTTGTCAGGATCTGGAAACGCCGGAGGGTAGTTTCTGGCACGGCATTCTGCATCTTCAGGAGCCCGATGCCGGCAACGCAGCGTATTGGTTCCGGCGTGTGGGTGCGCATCCGATTTTTCCGCAAATCAACGCCGCGGCGGCGGAGATTCTTTCGCGTTACGCCGTTTCGCTGAAATTGAAAGACCACTGGGACGCGGTGGCGTTTATCGATTTTTGTGAAGAAGCGCGACGCGAGCCTGGCTCCGATTCCGAGAAAGCGGCACTGGAAATCCAACGCGCGGAATGGCAGATCTTGTTCGATTACTGCGCGAGGCCGCATCAACAATGAATAAAGTTCGCGCCGCGGTTTTGACTGCGTTCGAGAAGCCTCTGGAAATTCGCGAATATGATTTGCCGGCGTTGCTGGCGCACGGCGAAGCATTGGTCCGGGTGGAGATGGCCGGCATTTGCGGAACGGACGTCCATCTCTGGCTGGGTCAGCTTGCCATTCCATTGCCGGTTATCATGGGCCACGAAACGGTGGGCCGGGTGGAGGCGATGGGAGCGGGTCTTGAAAAAGACTGGCGCGGAAATCCGCTGCGGCTTGGCGACCGGGTCTGCTGGGCTAGTTCCATCGCTTGCGGGGAGTGCTTCTATTGCCGTGTGAAGAATCAGCCGACACGCTGCTTGACGCGCAAGGCCTACGGCATTTCCTATTGCGCTTCCGATTCGCCGCATCTGCGCGGCGGATACGCGGAGAAAATTCTGCTGCGGGCTCACACCGCGATTTTTCGCATTCCGGATTCGCTGAGTACAGAAGCCGTAGTGGGCGCGGGGTGCGCACTCACAACGGCGATTCACGGCATGGAACGTGCCCCGGTTAGCTGGGGCGATGTTGTGGTGATACAGGGAACCGGGCCCGTGGGTCTGGCTGCGCTTGCGGTGTCGATTCAGGCGGGCGCTACGAAGACGATTGCGATTGGGGGCCCGCCGCACCGCTTGCAACTGGCGCGTGAATTCGGGGCTAACGTGGTGATTGAAGCCGACGCGGTACCCGATCTTGCGGAGCGCCGCAAACAAGTGCTGGAGGCCACCGGCGGTCACGGCGCCGATGTGGTGATTGAGTGCGTGGGACATCCGGATGCTGTCAATGAAGGCATTGAATATTGCCGCGACGGCGCGAAGTTTCTGGTGCTGGGGCAATACGCCAACGCGGGAAATATCTCCTTCAATCCGCACATCATCACGCGGAAGCAGTTGCAGGTAATTGGATCGTGGGGGTTTGAGCCGCGTCACGTAGACCGCGCGCTGACGCTGCTGGACCTGACGAAATGGAAAGATCGCTTTGCGCGGCAGGTGACGCACCGTTTTCCGCTTGACAAGGCCAATGAAGCGTTGATGATGGCCCGAAGCTGGGGTTGCGGCAAGACCGTGATCGTCCCATAACCGGAGAATGAATTGCTGAAACGGTTGTTGCTGATTCTTGTTCCCGTTGCCATTCTGGCTGCCTGGTTGATTTCGCGCCGTGGCGACGTCCCGCAGGTTTCCTTCGCACGCGTATCGCGTGAAACTCTGATCAGCACATTAAACACAAATGGGAAAGTGGAGCCTATTGAGTGGACCGCGGTGCGTTCGGAAACCGCGGGCGCCGTGGACAAAGTGAATGTGGTGAAAGGGCAGGCCGTGGCCAGGGGACAATTGCTGGTCGAACTCGACGCCGGACAGATGCGCGGCGAACTAGCCAGCGCGCAAGCGAAGATCGCACAGGCTAATGCGGAGCGCCAGGTTTTGTCCACCGGCGGGCGGTCCACTGAGATTGCCGAAATAGAAAGCGGCCTTGCCGCTGTGCGCGCGAGCCTGGTGAATGCGCGGCGGGAGCTGGAGGCGACCGGGCGTTTGGTAGCCAAGCAGGCGGCCACCAGCAGTGAACTGAATACCGCGCGCGAGGCGGTGCAGAAATTGGAACTGCAAATTCAGTCTTACGATCGCCGCCGCAGTGCATTAGTGGCGCCGACGGATCGGACCATTGCCGATGCGCGCGTGCGCGATATGCAGGCACTGGCGGACGCCGCCAGCCGGCGCATTGAACTAAGCCAGATTCGCAGTCCGCTGGCCGGCATTCTCTATCAGTTTGATATCCGCACGGGCGCGTACATGAATCCCGGCGACTTGGTGGGAAGTGTAGGGCGTCTGGACAAGGTCCGCGTGATTGTCTATGTCGATGAGCCGGATTTGGGGCGGGTTTCCAGAGGCATGGCCGTCGCTATATCCTGGGATGCGCTTCCGGGCCGCCACTGGAAGGGAGTGGTAGAGAAGACGCCGGCGCAGGTAGTGCCCTTAGGCACGCGGCAAGTGGGAGAGGTGAATTGCATCATCGACAATCCGGAAGCCACGCTGATTCCCGGAACGAACATCAACGCCGAGATCGTCTCGCAGGTGGTGGAGAATGCGCTTACCATTCCCAAGGAAGTGATGCGCAGGGAAGGCACGCAAACCGGCGTGTTCAAGCTGCAGGGCGACCGCATCGTATGGCAGCCTGTGAAGACCGGAGCCACCAGCGTGAATCGCGTTCAGGTTCTGGAGGGATTGAACGACACGGATGCAGTGGCTTTGCCGCTGGACAAGCAGATGACCAGCAATGAGCAGGTGAAGCCGATTTTCCCCTGATCGCTTTATTGCGCTCCGCTACGGACGAACTGGAGTGCCGCCAACACGATCGCCGCCGTTCCCATTCCCAGCAGCACCAGCGCATCCGGCCACAGATCGCCGATGCCCGCGCCGCGAAGGATGATGCCGCGCAGAATCGCGATGAAGTAGGTGGCGGGCATCACGTGGCTGATCCACTGAAACAACGGCGGCATATTGTCGATCAGGAACATGTAGCCGGAGAGAAACACCGAGGGCAGCAGAGTTCCCATGGCCATTTGAAAGGCTTCCGTCTGCGTCTTGGCCTTGGTGGAGATAAGCAGGCCAATCCCAAGGATGGTAAGCAGAAACGGCAACGCGAATAGCAGCAACAGCAGCAGGCTGCCATGAATCGGGACCTGAAACACTACCCGCATCAACGTCAGAATTGTGCAGAGTTCCAGAAAGCCCAGCAGCCCGTATGGCGTCATCTTTCCTACCATCAGCCCCAGAGGTTTCACCGGGGTAAGCGCCAGTTGTTCCAGCGTTCCTTTCTCGCGCTCGCGGACGATGGAGAACGCCACCAGCATGATGATCATCGCCTGCAACACAATGGCGATCATGCCCGGCACGAAGAAATTCGCCGATCGCGTGGACGGATTGAACAGCACGGTGTGCCGCACCTCGATTGGCATTGCCGCTGGGCTGCCGCCCGAAAGCCGCCGCAGCGATTCCTGCAGCATGATGCCGCTGGAAACATTTACGGCATAACTTGTTACGGTGGAATCGGAGCCGTCAATCAGCAGCAACACGGTGGCCTGCCGGCCATTCTGCAAGCGGCGTGAGAAATCGACCGGGATCTTTATGCCGGCCTTCGCTTTGCCTGAGACAATCGCCTTCCGCAGGTCGCTATCGGATTGCGCGACGTTGTTCATGTTGAAGGCATCGGAATTGGTGAACATATCGAGCAACTGACGGCTCTCTTGCGTCCGTGCTTCATCCAAAACGATCGTAGGAATCTGCCGGATGTTCGTATCGATGGCAAATCCGAAAAGCAAGAGCTGCATGATGGGAAGGAACAGTGCGAAGAAGAGCGTGGCCGGATCGCGCGAGATGTGCGTGAACTCTTTACGGCACACAGGCCAGGCGCCGGAGAACGGATTGCTTTTGCGTCTCGCCAGTGTCATCGCGTGGCCGCAGCCTCCTGACGGGTGAGCGTTACGAACACGTCTTCCAGCGACGGCCGCACGGAGCGGATGGACGCTTGGCCGCAGCCGCTTGGCGTGAGATCGCGAAGCAGTCGATCGTGCCCGGCCGACTGATCTACCAACAGGTGGATGGCGCGGCCGAAGATGGTGGCCTCGCGGACGTAGGATAGCCGGCGCACGACCGTAAGCGCGACCGAAGCATTCGGACACTCCAGTTCCATGCGCTCGGTTCCCGGGGGGTTCGCCGCGGGCAACTGCTTCAATTCGTCCACGCTGCCAAGAGCGATCAGCTTCGACAGATAGATGTAACCCACGCGGCCGCAGCGTTCCGCTTCATCCATATAGTGCGTGGTGACGAAGAACGTAACGCCCTCGCCTGAGAGCCGGAACAGCAGGTCCCACAGCGCGCGGCGGGCTACCGGATCGATGCCCGCGGTCGGTTCATCGAGAAACACAACTTCTGGAGAATGGATAATGGCGCACGCCAATGCCAGCCGCTGTTTCCAACCTCCAGAGAGTCTACCCGAGCGGCGATCCAGGTACGGCCCCAGTGAAGTGAGATCGATCACTTCCTTCTTTCGCCGATCGAGCGTGGCGCCTTCCAACCCGTAGACGCCGCCGTAGAAATTCATGTTCTCCATCACCGTAAGATCTTCGTACAGGCCGAACTTCTGCGACATATAGCCGACGTGCTGTTTGATGGCGGTGGATTCCTTGCGAATATCCATCCCGAGAATGCTGCCGGTGCCGCCGCTTGCCTTCAACAAACCGCACAAAGCCTTGATGATGGTGGTTTTGCCGGACCCGTTCGGCCCCAGGAAGCCGAAGACTTCGCCGCGGTCCACGGCGAAGCTTACTTTATCCACGGCGGTGAAATCGCCGAAGCGGATGGTCAGGTTTTCCGCCGTGATCACCGGGGGCATACGGCTACTTTTGAACCCGCAATTGCACAGTCGCCGCCATTCCGGATTTCAGCAGGCCGGTGCTATTGTCCAACCTGACTTTAACGCCGAACACCTGGTGGCCGCGGTCTTCCCGTGTTTGAATATTGCGCGGCAGAAATTCGCCGCGATCGGAGATTTGCTCGATAGCGCCGGTGAATTGCCGGTCAGGAAACGAATCCACCTGAACAGCGGCCAATTGCCCAACCGCGATGCGCCCCAGTTCGGGTTCGGGCACGTAGACTTTCACCCAGAGTTGCGAAGCCTCAAGCAGTGTCACTACTGCGCGGCTTGCCGCTACCAGGTCACCCGGCCGAACACTCACTACTTCCACCCGCGCTTCGGTTGGGGCTAATACTGTACTTTCCGCCAGACGCACTTCCAATTCGCTGAGCTGCGCTTGTGCCTGCGTCAGGCGCGCCCTGGCTTCCGCGACGTCTTCCTTGCGGTATCCCTTGTGCATCATTTGCTCGGCGGCCTGGACCGACCGATAGCGCTGCCCGGCGGCTTGGACCTCTTCAGATCGTGTGCCGGCACGCAGCAGCGCCAGCCGCTGCCGGGAAGATTCAGCGCGGCCCTGGAGCTGATCCCGGCGCGCGCGAGCTTCATCATGCGCCTGTGCGGAGACGTCGCCCGTCTTGAACAGGCTGTCGACGCGCGCAAATACCGACGCTGCATTTATTGCGTCGGCCTTCGCGGCATCATAGTCCGCCAGCGCCTGCCCGATTTCCTCCGGACGGGGGCCGTGCTGCGCTTCTTGTAGCGACGCCAGTTCGCGGCGCGTGGCGGCTTCGGCTTGCTGAAGCTCTTCCGGACGATACCCTGCCTGCAGTCTTGCGGTCTGTGCCTCGGCTTCCGCAACGCGCCCGCGCAGTTGATCCCGCTGGGCCAATAGTTCATCTACGTCGAAGCGGACCAAAGGCGCGCCGCTCCTTACGAGCTGACCTTCTTCCACCAGCACCGCGCGCACACGGCCGCCGACTTTCGATCCCACCTGAATTTCTCGAGTTTCCACCGTGCCCGATAGTTGTAGCGCGGATTGCCCATTTCGACTTGCGCCCAGAAACAGGTAGGCTACCACCGCGGCCAGCGCCGCGATTGCCAGCACGATTATCACCGGTTTCTTCATCGTCTCTTTCCAGGATCAAACCCATCGGCCGCCAACTGTAAGCGAACCTTCATGGTCTTTGAGAGCCAGCCGCGTTTAAGGCTGGGATCCATCAGCCATTCCAATGTTGTGCCGACGTAGAGAGAAAACATAGATTCGGCAACCACTGCCGGATCTCCGCGCAGCAGGCCGCTGCCGCGCAACTCCGAGAGCGCCTCCGCCAGCGCTGCCGTGAAGCGTTTCGTCGATTCGACATACGAAGACCGGCTGACCGGATGCATCAGCACCTGAAGCGCCAAGCCTCTGCTCTGCTCGCCCATCTGTTCATTCTCTTCGCAGAACTCCAGGAACAATGAGACCACATGCCGCAGCTTTACCTTGTGCCGCAGGGTGAGATGGCTGTGCAGGAGGCTTTGCATCGCCTCGATGCGAGACGTGCCCACTGCCGCCAGGATCATGTGTTTTTGGGGGAAATAGTTGAAAAAGGTGGCCCGCGAGATGCCGGCGCGTTCGCAGATCAGCGCCACCGGAACGTTGTCGAAACCATGTTCCGTAAACAGCGACATCGCGGTTGTTGTGATCTCAAGCCGGGTTTGCCGCTTCTGTTTTTCCCTGAGGTTGAGAGAATTCATCTGACTGCCGTCCAGAAGTTAGACGATAGTCTAAGACCGAGAGAGAAGTCAACCCAGACGTGTCTTGAGCCACGCGGCAATATCGCGGAGACTTTCAGGGGATACCGTGTGCGGCATGGAATACTCGCGATAGGTCAAGTCCACCGGCAAAGTTTGCAGCTTGTCGCGGATTCCGCGTCCGTTGCTGATTGGAAGCATCTGGTCCAATGTGCCGTGGACAACCATCATCGGGAATCCCTGCAATTGAGACGGGGGCGCGATTTTCGGCTCAATTTCCGGCATCAGGCGTCCGCTCATGCCCACCACGCCGGCGAATTTCTTCGGTTCGGTGAGCGACGCGGCCAGACTCATGATGCAGCCCTGACTGAACCCCATCAGGAATACGCGGTTTGGGTCGGCGCCGTAGGTTTCCACCAGTTCGTCCACAAACTTCAACACCAGCAGCCGGCTGGCCTCCGCCTCCTCCGGCTTGATCACAATGCCGGTAGGGGTGAATTGAATATGGAACCATGCGTAGGCGCCGCGTTCCATCGTGATGGGCGCTCGCGCGCTGACAATTAGAAACCGTCCGTCGAGCGAAGGTGCCAGTCCCATCAGATCCTGTTCGTTGCTGCCGATTCCATGCAGCAACAGCAGCAGCGGGGGCCGTCCCTTGGAAGGAACGGCCGGCTGCCGGACGATATGCGTTAGCGAAAGCTGCTTCATTTCCGGGTTAGTTCTACATCCAGTGTAATGGTGATGTCTTCCCCCACCAGCAGTCCGCCGGATTCGAGCGCCTGATTCCAGGTAAGACCGAAATCCTTGCGATTGAGTTTCGTTGTGGCCGACGCGCCGACTTTCCTGTTGCCCCAGGGATCTTTGACTTCTTCGGTGGGCCCTTCCAAACTTAACACTGCTTCCCTGGTTACGCCGCGGATGGTTAAATCGCCAACCACTTTCAGTGTGTCCGGTCCAGTCCGCGCGAACGACTTCGAGACGAATGTGATGGTGGGAAAGTTCGCCACATCCAGGAAATCCGCGCTCTGAAGATGCGCATCGGGCTGCGGCTCACTGGTGTTCAAAGTGGACGCATCAATTACGGCCTCCAGCTTGGAATTGCTCAGGTTGCCGGCGTCGAAAACAACGGTACCGGTCACTTTTGAAAACTCGCCACGGACGTTCGAAACCATCATGTGGCGGACTTTGAAATGCGCACGGGAATGCGCGGGGTCGATTTCATATTGGGCCGGTTGACTGGCGGCAGCAGCTTGACTCATGGCGATTTCACCTGAAATACAATTGTTTGAACTGGGTATGTGCTTTACTCAAGTGGGTACGGTCTGGCAGCGTTTCGTGTGGCTGGCGCATTGGGCTTTCGTTTCGCTTCCAGCAGCGTGACGAGGGCGTCCCGCGCCGGCCAGGGGGCCCGCCCCACCTGGGCTGCTGCCGTAGTAATTACCTGAGTCAAGCACATACCCAGTTTGTTTGAAACACTAACCGTTGACAACGACTATTGGACCTGTGAAAACGGTTACAGCCCTTCTCTCAACTGCTCCAGCAGTTCGATCAACACTTTCGTGTCTCCCCTACCGATGTTCCGCATCAGTTTTCGATTCCACTTTTCAATCGGTTCGTCCAATTGATTTACCAGTTCCAGGCCGCCGGGGGTCAACTGAATGGTGACAAAGCGGCGGTCTTCCTTCTCCCTTGTCCGCAGCAGTAAATTCCGCTTCTCAAGCCGGTCGATCAGGCGGGTGACATCCGGATCGCGCGTGATTAATCGTTCTCCAATCTCCCGGCAGCAAACGCCTTTGCCTGAGGCCCCGCGAAGGATCCGTAACACGTTGTACTGCGTGGGTGACAATCCGGAAGGCTTCAGCAGATCCGTCAGCAATTGGGTCATAACGTCGGATGTGCGGACGATGTTCAGCACTGCCTCCTCCGAGGAATGACGGAAAGCTTTGCCTTGTCGAATTTCGTTTTGGATCCTGCCAGCCACGTTTCAATATTACTCGTTGTTAACGACTATTGTCAACACCATGCATCAGCGCGGCAAGGAAATCGTAAAAACAAACCCATGTTACGGCAAAGTAGAAATGTCCCCTTTGAGCAAAGTAGAAATGTCCCCTTGACAGCCTCAGCGTTGAGGGATGCAAGAAGGACATTTACTAATGACCCCAGCCGATCGAGATCGGCTGGTGACGCTGAAGAAAGCGAA
>JANXXV010000213.1 GCA_025350445.1 Bryobacteraceae bacterium
GCGCGCGCGTGGTGAATGGCCTGGTGGTCCGCGACCCGTTCCCCGGAAACATCATCCCAGCGAGTCTTATCAAACCGTACTCGACTGCTTACGCGAAGTTATGGTTTCCTACCAACCTGTTTCCGAATACCACCAGTAACTTCATCAACACGAATCCCACCAAGCGGGACGATGATCAGGTGAACGTCCGAATCGATCAAAAGATCTCGGATAAGAACAACTTGTTCGGGCGGCTCTCCTGGTCGGAACTCGGGCAGTCCGATCCAGGCAACCTCCCGTTAGCTTCTCAAGTCACGTTCAACAAATACGTCGGCGCGGTGTTGAACGATACCCATATCTTCAACCCCAGTACCATCTTGAATATTCGTTTAGGTTATCTGCGCGCCAACCTGGGCCAGGGCCCGGGCGAACAGTTTCTTCAAACCTATCGGGACGCTGGCCTTACCAACACGCCGCTCAATTTTCGCAACTTCGACTATCCAATCAACTTCGGAATCTCCGGCTATAGTGGCCCTAACTTGGGCAATCTGGTGAACGGACCCGATTTCACTTACCAGAGTTCCATCAGCCTTAACAAGGTCTATGGGCGCCATACGTTTACGATGGGGTATGACTACACGCGACTGCGTATTTTCCATGATTCGGTCTTTAGCACGTTCAATTACGACAACGTCGCAACCGCCGATCCTCAGAACGTAGGTAACACCGGGCAAGCTCTTGCCAGCTTCCTGCTTGGCCTGCCCTCCACCGCGAACCGTATCGTGGGGCAAACCGATTTGGATCTCAGGCAGAACCTGCACCATATCTACGTCCAGGACGATTTTAAGGTGTCGTCAAAATTGGTACTGAACCTTGGCCTTCGCTGGGAATACGATCAATGGCCGCACCATATCCGCGGCCGGCTAGCTGGGTTCGACACCATCACGGGACAATTCTTCTGGGCTTCCACCAACCCCGTAACCGGGCAGCCCGCCAATGTTCGCCCTGAGATTGCCGACCCGCGGTATTCTAACTTCGCTCCCCGTATCGGCTTCGCATACAGACTGACCAACAAGACGACGATCCGATCGTCTTATGGCATCTTTTACAACTCCAACTTCTCCTGGGAGTGGAGCGATTCGCGGGGC
The DNA here is from genome assembly GCA_025350445.1 of Bryobacteraceae bacterium. The sequence continues at coordinate 1,128 of JANXXV010000213.1, forward strand.
AACTGGCCTTTTTCGGTGTCGGACAATTTGACCGGTCTGAACATTGGAACAACCCTCTCACCCACCGACAGTCTGTTTAAGAGTTTTGATCCGAAGGTCGTAACTCCGTCGGCGCAGCACACGGTCTCGCGTGACGTGAAAACGCCTTATATGCAGAATTGGAATTTTGGCATCGAGCGGCAGCTTGCGCAAGACGTAGTTCTGGAATTGAACTATCTTGGGTCGAAAGGAACGCACCTCGGCAGCTTCCTAAGCACGAACGATCCCACACCTGGAGCCGGCGATCCGAATCTCCGAAGGCCATTCCCGATTGCCGGTGCCATCAGTGAGCTGAAACACATCGCTACGTCGAAGTATGACGGGCTTACCGCCAAGATTGAAAAAAGGTTTTCCAAGGGTTTCAGCTTGCTCGGTTCCTATGCGTACAGTCACTCCATCGACTTGAACTCCGAGTTTGGCGGAACGTCTCCGCAGAACAACAATTGCATCAAGTGCGATTTGGGCAATTCCGGATTCGACCAGCGGCATGTGGCGAATATCAGCTACATATACACGGTTCCACAGTTTAAGGATCGGAACCGGGTTTTCCGGCACGTGCTTGGAGGCTGGGAGATTGCGGGCATTTCTACCTTTGAAACCGGCCGCGCCTATAACGTCGGTATCAACTTCGACGATGCAAACGTCGGAGCCCGCGGCAATTTCCAGCGTCCCAACCTGGTAGGTAATCCATTTCCTTCCGGATTCGTGCAATCGTTCGGGCCGGGTGGCGCTTACTTCGATAAGACGGCGTTCCAATTTGCCCCGCGCTATCAATTTGGAAATCTGGGGAGGAATGTGTTTCACGGACCGGGGTTACAGAACACGGATGTCGGTTTCTTCAAGAACATTCCGATTCACGAGGCAGTGCGCGTGCAGTTCCGGAGTGAGTTCTTTAACGCCTTCAACAACGTAAACTTTTCAAATCCGAACGGGCAGGTTGGAAATCCAAATTTTGGCCAGGTACTCGGAGTGCAAAACCGCGCCCGGCAGATTCAGTTCGGGCTTAAGTTGATTTATTGAAAAACTTAGCTTTCCTGGCATTTGCGGCTGCTCTAATGGGGCAGCCACCGGATGGGCATCTCGCGGCAGCGCGTAAAGCGGAGGTGTCAGGCGACTTGGCATCGGCAGAGCGCGAGTATGAGCAGACTCTCGCGCTCCACCCCGATGCGGCAGTCTACCAGCGCCTGGGGCTAGTCCGTCATCTTCAGAACAAATTTCAGGAGGCAATCCCCGCCTTCGAACAATCCCTCAAACTACAGCCGAACCAATGGTCCGCCAGTTTGTTTTTGGGTATCGGTTTATACAAGACAAACCAATTCGACCGGGCGCTCGGCCAGTTGAAGCAGGCCGGTAAGCTACGGCCGAATGATCCGGAAATCCGGCGATGGCTAGGCTTGACCTACTTAGCTCGAAAGGAATACCTCGCCGGCCTTGCCCTGCTTGAGGCGCTATCGAGCGAGCAGCCGAAGGATCTGGAACTTCTCCGCATCCTGGCTGAGAATTACGCTGTGTTCGGAACTACCTTGCTGAACAAGGTCGCCGAGAAATATCCGGATACTCCAGCCGGCCTTCAAATTCATGCGCAAGCTTTAGAATTTGAGGGCGCGAACGAGGCGGCACTGGAAGTGTATCTGCAACTGCGGAAAATGCAACCCGCGCGGTCCGGCGTGGCAGAGGCACTGGCGAGATTGAAGGCTAATGCTTCTGAGCCGCGGACGACTTCTCCTGAAGCAACTTCCGTTGCATCTCCAACTCCGCCTTAGCCTGGGTGAGATTACCCAGGGCACGATGTTCGCCCGCGAGTTGCGCGTGAATCGCGGCGTCATTCGGATGAGCAGCAGAAACGATAAGAAACTGCTCCAACGCCTCGCGGTGCTGCCCCAGAGCCCGGAAAGCTCTACCCAAGGCACGGTTCGCTTCCAAAGACGTGCCCTGGGCATCGACTGCCTTGCGGAGATGTTGCGCTGCTTCCGCGGGCTGATCCAAACTCAAAAATGTTTCGCCGAGCCGTAGGTTAGCCAGTGCGTGGTTTGGATTCAGGCGGAGTTCCGATTCCAATTCCGTGCGCGCGGCCTCGAAATCCCGCTTCTTCCAAAAAATATTGCCGGCAGCAAAATGCCGGCCCGGCACGTCCGGACCGGCATGCAGCGCCGCCTGGTATTCGGCCAATGCTTCGTCGAGTTTTCCACGGGACTCAAGCGAACGCCCGAGAAGCTCGTGGGTTTCCGGGGAGTTGGGAGCGAGTTGTTGCAGGCGCGCAGCACGATCGGCGCCAAGCTCGCGCAAAAGTTCGCCAGCTTGATACTGCACTTCGGGATCATTCGGATGGTCACGCAGTGCTGTTTCCATCTCACGTAACGCTTCGGGGATTTTCCCGCCTTTCAGGAGCGTCCGCGCTGATTGGAGGTCAGCAAAAAACATGATGGACAACACGAGTAATGACATGCCGGCCCAGACCGATCTTACCAGAAGTTACAAGTTACGAATTGAATCCTGTAGAATGATTAGAGGGAGTGGTGTCTATCCATGCGCAGACCATCGGCGTTAACCGATAGGAACGTAGCGATTCTGCACGCGATTGTGCAGACATACATAGAAACCGGGGAACCCGTCGCTTCCCGTACCATCGCGCGGCGTTTGACGCAGGACTTGAGTCCCGCTTCGATTCGCAACATCATGGCCGACCTTTACGAGGAGGGCTATCTGTCCCAGCCGCACACTTCAGCGGGACGCATCCCC